>PXSY01000099.1 GCA_003023125.1 Bacteroidetes bacterium QH_10_64_19 | reverse complement strand
CCGATCGAGGACGATCCATTCGCCTTTGACGACGTTCGCCTCCTGCCCGAGCGCATTGTGGGGCTGCTCCGTCCCCACATGCGGGAACGGCGCCTCCAGCGCATCCGGGACGTGGTGGCGGAGCGCACCCGCACGGTGGTGCCGGTGGTGGAGGGCCTCGTAAACACCGGCAACGTGAGCGCCGTCATGCGCTCGGCCGAGGCGCTGGGCCATCAAGACATGCACGTCGTAAAGGGAGACAACGAGCGGTACAAGCACTCGCAGCGCACGGCGCAGGGCGCCCAGCACTGGCTTGACGTGTGGCACTGGGACACCCCGCGCGACTGTGCGGCCCACCTTCACGACGCCGGCTACCGCCTTGTGGCCATGCACCTGCACTCCGATACGGTGCCGATCCGAGAGCTCGATTTCACCAAACCGACCGCGCTGGTTTTCGGCAACGAGGAGGCGGGCGTGTCCGAATCGATGATGGAGGCCGTGGACGCGGCGTGCGTGGTGCCGCTGCCGGGCTTCACTGAGAGCTTCAACGTGTCGGTAGCAGCGGCGGTGGCGCTGTACCATGCCCGGCAGGACCGCCTGGACCGTCAGGGTCGTCACGCTGACCTTGGCGACGAGGAGCAACGTCGCCTCACGGCCCGCTTCTGCCTCCGCAGCGTCAACAATGCGGAGCGGAACTATCTCGACTCGCTCATGCCGGTGTCGGCAGTCCCGGTGAGCGACTGGAGTTGACGGCGGACGGACGCGTCGGCGTTTTCCCACTGTGCGACCAGGGTGGCGCGGGCGTTCCGCGCGACGTCTGTTTTGCCGGCCTGCGCGGCAGCCTGGGCCTTGCCCCAGAGCGAGCGCGCACGGTCGGAATAGCGGTCCAGCGTCGTATTGAACTGTGCCAGCGCCTCGTCCGGTCGGTCGAGGGCAAGCAGGGCCTCCCCGTACAGCTCGGGGGCCGGCTTCGCCGGAAACGGTGGCCCAAAGTCCAGCGGCCGCTCGACCTCCATCGCGGTGGCCTTCTCCAGGTGCCGAAGTGCCTCGTCGGGATTGCCGGCCTTCAGGGCAATGAGCCCTTCCAGCTCGCGGACCTGAATCCGAAGGGCCTCCGTCTCATTCTCGCCCAGTGCGGCTTTGGCCTCGTCCAATGCCGAGCGAGCCGACGATAGATTCCCCTGCTGGGCGGCGGCGAGGCCGCGTCCGGCGTGCAGGGTCACGGTGCCGCGCGTGTCGAGCGCAGAGGCCTCCACGTCCATGGCCTCCACGAGGGCGTCGTACTGGTCCCATTGCTCCGTCTCGACCGCGAAGGCGAGCGGCATGTACCACTGCATGTAGGTGGCGTAGTCGGTAGACACCGCAGAGTCGTTGGCGTGGGTCTTCGTCGTTTCGAAGACCGACCTCGCATCCTCGAACTGGCCCTGCTGCAGGCGAGCGTAGTGCAGCCAGTGAAGGGCGTGGAAGCCGCCGCCGTCGAGCCCTTCGCCGCGCTCCTCAGCCGTGGTGTTGGCGGCCTCGTAGGCGTCCACGTTGGAGGCTGCGCCGCGCGCCCACTGGCCAAGCGCGAAGAAGATGTGCGATGGCATGTGGAGGGCATGGGCCGCGCCGGGGGCGATGTCGGCGTATACGCGGGCCGGTCGTAGGCCGAGGGGAGCGTGCACCGGATCGTCGTACGCGTGGATCAGGTAATGCGCTGCGCCCGGATGCTCGGGGTTCGCGTCGAACACTTCCTCCACGACCGCGGCGGCGCGCATGTACGTCGCAAAGTCGCGCCCCTCGTGGGCCGTGCCGAGGATGGAGAGGGCGTGAAAGGCCTGCGCGTCGAGATCGTCGGGATACTGCGCCGCAAGGTCCGCCATCGCGTCCTCGTACGCGTCATCGCGGGCCTCCTTGCTCCTCGGATCGTCCTCGCCGGCCCCGTACAGGACGTGAATGGTCCGGAGGTACTCCTTCTCTCGCTTCGTCGAGGCCCTCTCGAGACGGGCCCGCGGCGACGGGGCCAGGTCCCGCAGGGCCTCAAGGGCGGCCTTGCGGTCCTGCTCCATCCACACCGGGTGGTTGTGGGTCATCGCCTCGCCCCAGTGGGCCATGACAAAGTCGGGGTCGATCTCCTGGGCCTCCTGAAAGGCGGTCCGCGCATCGCCGTACTCAAAACTGTGGAGCATCAACAGGCCGCGCAGGAACGGCGCCTGGGCCGCCTCGGCCCCCGAGTTCTCAAACTCCGTGGAGCCGAAGTCGGTCTGCTGGGCGTGGGCCGGGAGGCTGAGAGCAGAAAGGCCGAGAGCAAAAAGAGCGAGAACGAGGATTCCCCTGGAGATGAGGCGATGCATGATGGGGCAGGATGACTGGATCGGAAGGATCACTTGACTGCCACCATCAACATCCGGCTTGCGGCGAAGGTTCACAGAAACACAGCGGTCAGTGCACAGTGGCCGTTTGCTCCGCCTCCGCAACGTGTCGGAGCACGTCGGGCACGCTGTCCGGCGTCACCGAGATGGAGTCGATCCCCGCCTCCACCAAAAACTCTGCGAAGCGCGGATGATCGCTGGGGGCCTGTCCGCAGATGCCCACCGAACAGTTGGCATCGTGGGCCTTCCCGATCAGCGTGTCGATGGTCCGCTTGACCGACGGAGCGCGCTCGTCGAACAGATGGGTCAGGCGCTCGGCATCCCGACCCACCCCCAGTACGAACTGCGTGAGATCGTTCGTGCCGATAGAGAATCCGTCGAATCGCTCCGCGAAATCATCGGCCCGGATGATGTTTGAGGGCAGCTCGGCCATTACATACACTTCCAGCCCGTTCGTCCCACGCTCCAGCCCGTGCTGGGCCATCGCATCGAGCACCCGGTCGCCCTCTTCCGGAGTGCGGCAGAACGGGACCATGGCCACGACATTCGTGAAGCCCATCTCGTCCCGCACGCGCTTCAGGGCCCGGCATTCCAGCGCAAAGCCCTTGTGGTAGTCGTCGCTGTAGTAGCGAGAGGCCCCGCGCCAGCCGAGCATCGGGTTCTCTTCGTGGGGCTCAAAGGTGCGCCCCCCGATGAGGTCCGCATACTCGTTCGTCTTAAAGTCGCTCAGGCGGACGATGACAGGATGCGGATGTTGTGCGGCCGCGATCGTCGCGATTCCCCGCGAGAGATGGTCCACGAAGTACTCGCTCTTGTCGTCGTAGGCCTGCGCGAGCTCCTCGATGCGGCTCTGAGCGACCTTGTCCTCCACCTGGTCGAAGGCGACCAGGGCCATCGGGTGCACCTTGATGATGTTGTTGACGATGTACTCCATCCGGGCGAGGCCGACCCCCTCCACCGGCAACTTCCACCAGTCGAGGGCCGCCGAGGGGCTGGCCAGGTTGAGCATGATCCGTGTGTCGGTGTCCGGGAGGGCCTCCAGGTCGATCTCTTCGGTTTCGAACGCCAACCGGCCTTCGTAGACGTGGCCCTCTTTTCCCTCCGCGCAGGAGAGCGTGACCGACTGATCGTTGGGAAGCGTCTCCGTGGCAGTCTCCGAGCCGATTACGGCCGGAATGCCCAGTTCCCGGCTCACAATGGCCGCGTGGGACGTCCGTCCACCACGGTCCGTCACGATTCCCCCGGCGTTTTCCAGGATTGGTCCCCAATCAGGATCCGTCATCTCGGTCACGAGAATGTCCCCCTCTTCAAAGCGGTCGGCCTCGTCTACGCTGTCGAGCACACAGGTCGTGCCCCTGACGATTGAATCCCCAATCCCGAGCCCGGTGACCAATTGGTTGCCCTCTTCCGTGCGGCGGTAGGTCTGGAGCACGCTAGCGGCCTGCTGCGACTGTACAGTCTCGGGCCGCGCCTGCACCACGTAGATGTCGCCGGTGGTCCGGTCGCGTGCCCACTCCACGTCCATGGGCCGTCCGTAGTGGGATTCAATCGCCTGTCCCCACCGGGTCAGGGCGAGGATTTCCTCGTTGGAGAGTACGAAGCCCTCGCGCTCCGCACCGGTAGTCTTGGCTGTTGCCGTTCCGCCCTCGCCCGTCGAGACAATTTTCTGTTCCTGGTCGCCTTTCGTCTTTTCCAGAATGGGCGTGAGGCCCTCCTCATCCGCGAAGGGCGTGTACACGGTGTACTGGTCCGGGTTCACGATGCCCTGCACGACGCTCTCGCCGAGGCCGTACGCCGCGTTGATGATGGTAGTGTCGGGAAAGCCGGTCTCGGTATCGATGGTGAAGAGGACGCCCGACTTGTCGGCCCGCCCCATCTTCTGAATGCCGATCGACAGGGCGACGTCCAGGTGATCGAACCCCTGCTCTTCGCGGTAGCCGATGGCGCGGTCGGTGAAGAGGGAAGCAAAGCACCGCTTGCAGGCCGTGAGCACCGCACTGATCCCACGCACGTCCAGGTAGCTTTCCTGCTGTCCCGCGAAGCTGGCTTTGGGAAGATCCTCGGCTGTGGCACTGCTCCGCACGGCCACGTCGACCGCATCCGTGTCGTAAGCAGCACTCAGGCGTCGGTAGGCCTCCTGGATGTCTTGGGAGACGTCGTCGGGAATGGGACTCCGGCGGATCTCGGCGCGGATGGCGGTACCGGTTTCACTGAGCGACTGCCGACCGGCATGAAGCGCGTCGAGGTGGTCCCGGATCTGGTCGATGAGATCGTTGGCAGTCAGAAAGCGCCGGTAGGCGTCGGCGGTCGTGGCAAATCCATCGGGCACGCGAATGCCTTCTTCTTTGAGTGCGCCAATCATTTCGCCGAGGGAGGCATTTTTGCCCCCAACCAGGGACGTATCGTCCCCGTCGAGCGTGTCGAAGTGTCGAATTGCGGTGTCTGTCTTCGGCGATGCAGGTGTGCGGGACATGGCCATGGAAACTACAGAAGGAGTATGACGGAGAACTGCGACTACGCTACGAACGAGGTGAAACTACATCCTGCATGATACGACTAGAGGCCGTTATTTGGAAGCGCTTCCAAAATCTGTTACAAGGTTGTCGAATATGGAGTCCCGACCAGGGGGAAGATCGATGATGATCCCCATGGATCCTGAACGAAAAGCAGACGGCGACACAAATGGATCAGAGCGGAACCGTGCAGCGGCAACCGTCGAAGGACGAGCGCGAGCTCGCCGAAGCGGCTGCCGATAATGCTTTCAGCAGCAGTGCCATCTATGACGAATGTCTGGACGCCGTCCAGGAGCGTGTTGAGGACCTACGGAGTACAGACGAATGATCGACGATTCGATGCCAGATAGAAAACGGCGGGCGGAGGCGTGCGTTGGAGAAAAACCGTGATTTTATCGCACCGATCCCAGTTGTCCATGGAGTCTCCCATCGACACCGTCTCGCCCGCCCGCGTCCTCGCGCTCCAGCACCTCGAACGGGTGCGCAAAGACGACGCGTACGTGGGCGAACTGACGGCCGACGACGCCGACGCCCACACGCGGCGACAGGCCCGCGAGCTGGTGGCGGGGGTCACCCGGCAGCGCCGGTGGCTCGACTTTGTGCTGGGGGAAGCCTATCACGACGAGTACGAGTCGATGGAGCATCGCCTCCGACAGATCTTGCGGCTGGGGCTCTACGAGCTGTTGTTCCAGTCCACCCCCACCCACGCGGCGGTCGACG
>PXSY01000098.1:7161-11584 GCA_003023125.1 Bacteroidetes bacterium QH_10_64_19 | reverse complement strand
GATTCAGCGGCTCGCCGAGCGGGTGCGGGCGCTTGTGGGGACGGACGTTGAGGTTACGAACGTGCCGTATGAGGAGGTGTACGGGGAGGGGTTTGAGGACATGGACCGTCGGGTGCCGGACCTCTCGAAGCTGGAGGCGGCGACCGGGTACGAGCCGCGGCACGGGATGGACGAGATTTTGCGCGACGTGATTGAGCAGGTGAGGGCGGGGGAGGGGGGCGTCCCCGCGTCGGCCCCAGAACGCGTCAATGGCTCTGCGTGACCCGATGGGGAAAATTGTGCGGCCCGGCTCTCGAACGTGAAACTGGACAGTCCCCTGCTCCCGGCGGCCTGCTCCATTCGCGCTCTTCCTGATCACTTCTCGTAGGTCTCATGATTTTGGCCACCACGGTTCTTCAAGAGGCCGCGACCTTTCAGGCAAATGCTTCTACGGGGACAGGCCTGGAGTGGCTCACGATCGGCTCGGTTGTAATTCCCGCCGTCCTGCTCATCGTTCTCGTGTACTGGGGAGCTCGGGAGACGGTCTGAGCGACGGCAGGACAGCACGACGGCACGACAGGGTCCCCTCAAACACGGCGAAAGGCCCACCCCGGAACTCCGGCGTGGGCCTTTTGTCTCTGGGCTTCACAGAATAGCTGTCGGCGGCAGTCAAGAAATCGCCGCCGAGCGTCGGCGCTTCTGCACCGCTATCATGGTGCGCTAGAGGTTGTCACATTCGTTCTCAAGGTAATGGTTGGCCCGCGCCTGGTAGTCGCCGTACGCGGCATTCTTAAAAGTCTCGCAGGCGCTGGCCTTGTTGCCCGTTTCCAGTTGCGACTCGCCGATGATGTAGTGAAACTTCGCGGCGTCACTGCGACTTCCCTGGTGCATCTCCAATCCCTCGCGTGCATTCTGAATGGCTTGCTGGTGCTGTCCAGCTTCGAAGAGAGCTGTGGCGCGGTAGAACATGGAGGTTGCGCTCGGGTCGACATACTCGCGCATCTGATCGAGGGCATCGAGGGCTGTCTCGATCTGGCTCTGTGAGGGATTGTCGCCCTGCAGCGCTTCGGAAGCCGTCGCTACAAACTCATCCTGAATCCGCTCGGTCGCGAGGCCCGCCACTCGGGTATTTCCCGTTTGGTTGCCGATCTCGATGGCCGTCTGGAGGGATTCTAAGCCAGCCTCCGTCCTATTCATGTTGATGAGGGCCAGACCTCGATTATAGTAGACACTGGGGTCATTATCCGTGTAGTTCGTCAGCTCTTCGTAGTAAGACAAAGCCGTCTCATAGTCCTCCTCGTTTAGCGCCGCGCTAGCGGCCCCCTTCAAGCTTTCTACGAGGCTGCCTTCAATCTTGTTAACCAGATTGTTCATCCCGAGCTTTTCGGCCAACTGGATGGATTCTTCGAACCGCGCGATGGCCGTCTCGAAGTTTTCCGCGTTCCCGGCCTTCGCGCCTTCCTTGTAGGTCTGCTGGAGCTCCTTTTGGAGCTTCTGCTTCTGTTCAGGAGACAAGGACGAGTCACCCTGCGCAAGCGCAGGCACGGCGCCAAGCTGGAGGCCGAGAAAGCAGACGAGGGCCACAGTGACCCAGCGGCAGACGAGTGGACGGTGGGGCCAGAAATTATTCATGGCGGGTGTGTTAATCATGGAGACATTAAGAAGCCAGTGACTGAGAATCCTCGTTACGTAGGAGTTGTCTGATTCTATTGTTTCCAGAGAGCAGGGACAAACACTCTCGAAACGGGCCGGGAAACTTCCGGCCCAAATGGTCGCCTGCGGTCTGCTCTCGTGGGCCTTTCGTAGCTGAGTTCCCTTCGAGGGTGTATAAACACAACGTCCGTGCCGAAAGGTAGATCAAATCGGAATGAAGGCACGCAGGACGGGAAGAGTTCGGAGCATGTAGGGTGCTCATGGTGGCTTTTCCCTACTCAGAGCGGCTCACTGCCGGTTTGGGCCCTGTCCGTGGATCGGACAGAGCCTCGAGCGAAGCCCTCGGCAGTGAATCTTGCGGGACATTGGCAGGCGATTCGTCGGCGGAAGTACGCAGCGTTGTACAGGATACGACACACTCCGATGGGGAATAAGGCACTGTTGGGGGCTCAGGCAGAGCAACCGCGCATCAGAGGGGTGCTGCGGGTATGACGGCTCGCATCGCTCTGATTGCCGATGCGACGAGGCGCACGAGCATCGGGCACCTGGTCGCGCGTGCGCGGTCAGGAAGAGACAGTGTTGGATCGCCGAGGTTAAGAATCTGATTGTTCCAGGAGGGGTGGGGCAAATCGGAGGCAAAAGCACCGACAATTTTTGTCTCCGTAGAACAGGAAACGCAGCATGTCGTCGCCTACGATGCAATTCTCCTAATCCAAGCGAGGCGGCTGGCATTCGCCGACCAGGCTCGTTATTGTTAGGGGGTACAGGGAAGCACAGCTTCGTGCACCTTGTCCCGTCTGGGCGACCGCCCACGATTCGCTTTTCTCACCCACGCAACACATCGATTGCACCTATGAAACTCATTATCCCTATGGCCGGGCGCGGCACCCGTGTCCGCCCGCATTCCCACGTCACGCCCAAGCCTCTTCTTTCGGTTCGGGGCCGGAGCATCGTCGAGCGCATTGTGGACAACTTTTCGCGTGTGCTTCCCGAGCCGCCCGACGACGGTGTGTTCGTCCTGGGGCCGGATTTTGGAAGCGAGATCCGGGACCAGCTCGCGGCGCTCTGCAAAGAGCGCGGCATTACGCCGCACTTTCCGGTGCAGGAGGAGTCCCTGGGCACGGCCCACGCCGTCGGCTGTGCGGGCGAGCACCTCCACGGGGAGGGGGTCACCGTCTTCGCCGACACGCTCTTTGAGTTGGGGGAGGAGGTCACGCTCGGCGACGCCGACGTGGTGGCCTTCGTGCGGGAGGTCGACGATCCGCGTCGCTTTGGCATTGCCGTTCGCGACGGACAGGAGGTGACGGAGCTCGTGGAAAAGCCCACAGATCCAGTCTCCAACGAAGCGCTTATCGGCATCTACTACATTCAAGAGCTTGCCAAACTCAAGGATGGGATCGATTATCTCATCGAGAATGACCTGAAGGGGGCCGGGGGCGAGTACCAGCTCACGGATGCGTTTGATTACCGCCTCCAGCAAGGTGACGTGATCACGACGGCCGATGTGGATGCGTGGATGGACTGTGGCACGATCCCTGCCCTGCTACTGTGACGGACAGCGTGATCCACGAGCCGGTGTATATCGGCCCCGACGCCACGGTCACGAACGCGGTGGTGGGCCCTCACGTCTCGATCGAGGAAGGCGCGACGGTGTCCGACGCGGTGGTGCGGGACAGCATCATCTTCGCCGAGGGGCACGTCGAGAACGCAGTGCTTGCCGACTCGGTCGTGGGGCGGCACGCCGCGGTCGATCAGCGGGTCCAGAGCATCAACGTGGGCGATCACTCGCAGGTCAACGTGGAGTTGCGCAGTTAGGATGTCTGCGTGTGGGCGTGTTTGCGTACGGGCGTCTGGGAGCGTGGGCGTGAAGTGCTCCGGAGAAGATGAGAGGCCCGGAGATGTGTGGATTGGTCTCCGTGTGGATTTTGGGTGGACATCGCGGGATAGCGGCGCTGAGAGCGGTCTGACTGCTCTGCGTTGGAGCAGCCGGCTCGATTGTTCATTCCAAGAACATGCTGCGTGAAGAGGCATTCGCCGCCGGAACGAATGCCTGTGGCTCCAGCTTGTGAAACGTGAGGCGTGATTCGTGAATCGTGAGCATCGGAGGTCGACGCCCGCTCTTACTTTCACGCATCACTCCTCACGCGTCATGGTGCTTCACCCCCTAGTATCCCTACGTGCGGAGTCCGCTGGGAAAAGAGCGGCTCGACGAGATGGCGCCGGCCCGCACGATGGGCTGGCTGCGAGAAGAGCTGGACCGGGTGGAGGAACTGCAGGCAGCCTTTCAGTACGGCGACTCGGTGCCCCTGAGTCCGATGTACGACCTGCGGGATGCGCTCCGGCGCGCCGCCCCCGAGGACGCCTACGTGGACCCGGAGGACCTGAAAGCCGTCCGGGAGACCCTCATCATGCTCCGTCGGTTGAAGACGCACTTTGAGGCGCGGGCGGAGGACTATCCCCGGCTGGCTGGAGCCGTGGAGCGCGTCACGCCGCTCCCGAAGATCGAGGAGCACGTCGAGTCGATCCTCGATGAGGACGCGTCTATTCGGGACGATGCGTCGCCGGAGCTGCATCGCCTGCGTCGACAGATCCGCAAGCGGGAGGAGGACCTTCGCAAGACGCTCGACAAAGCGCTCCGCCGGGCCGTTCAGGAGGGGCACGCGACGGGCGAGCAGGCCACCATCCGGGGCGGCCGGATGGTCATTCCGGTGCGGTCCAGTGCGAAGGGGAAGGTGGAGGGGTTCGTGCACGACCGGTCCGCCAGCGGGCAGACCGTGTACATCGAGCCCGC
>PXSY01000098.1:4996-7041 GCA_003023125.1 Bacteroidetes bacterium QH_10_64_19 | reverse complement strand
GAGGCGCTCGATGAGGACGGCGAGACCAAGGGTCGTGCACCGGACACCGAAGGATCGATTCCGCCGCGCGACGTCGTGCCGCTCGACCTTGAGCTCGGGGACGATTTCCGCACGCTCGTCATCACCGGCCCCAACGCGGGCGGGAAAACGGTCGCGATGAAAACCGTCGGACTGTTTTCGCGGATGCTGGCCTACGGCCTGCCCCTGCCGGTGGCGCCGCACTCCTCGTTTCCGCTGTTCGACCGGATTGTGGCGGACATCGGCGATGAGCAGTCGATTGAGGACGACCTGTCGACCTTCAGCTCCCACGTCTCCAACCTGCGGCACATGCTGGAGGCGGTGGGCGACAATTCGCTCGTCCTGATCGACGAGGCGGGCACCGGCACGGACCCGGACGAGGGCGCCGCGCTGGCGCAGGCCGTCCTTGAGCGGCTGACAGCGGCGGGCGCCCGCACCATCGCCACCACCCACCACGGTACGCTCAAGGTGTACGCCCACGAGACGGAGGGCGTCGAGAACGGGTCCATGGAGTTCGATCAGGAGACGCTGCGTCCCACCTATCGGTACCAGGAAGGCATGCCGGGCTCGTCGTACGCCTTTGAGATTGCCCAGCGCATGGGGCTTACGGACGATCTGCTGGCGCGGGCCCGCGACCTGGCGGGCACGCAGAAGACGGCGATGGAGAATCTCATTTCGACGTTCGAGACGCGCACGCAGCAGCTGGAGGACGAGCTGTACGAGGCCGAGACGGCCCGCGAGAAGGCCGAAGAGGCGCAGGAGCGCTACGAAGAAAAGCTCCGCACGATTGAGAAGGAGCGGGACGAGTTTCGGCAGCAGGCGCTGGAGGAGGCCGAGCGCATCGTCGACGAGGCCAATGCGCGCATCGAGAACACCATTCGCGAAATCAAGGAGGCGCAGGCCGAATCGGAGGCGACGAAGGAGGCGCGCCAGCGGCTCGAGGACTATGAGAAGGATCTCCACGACCGGCGCGAGGCGACGGAGGGCGAGACCCGGCCGGACACGGCGCCCCCCGATGAGTCCGGCGACGGCGCTCCGACGGCGCCCGCCGAGCCCATTGAGGAGGGTGATCAGGTGGTGGTGGACGAGGGATCGACCGCCGTGGAGGTGCAGGAAATTGAGGACGGAGAGGCGCTCGTCGTGATGGGATCGATGCGCATGCGCGTGTCCCTCAATCGTCTCACGAAGGTCGGGGGCTCGGACCCGGAGCCAACGGAGCAGACGGGTAGGGACGCTGAGATGACGGCCCTGGAGGCGAGCCCCTCCATTGACGTGCGGGGCGAGCGGGTGGACGAGGCCCGCCACCGCGTGCAGCACTTTCTCGACGACGCCGTGGCGGCGGGGCTCGATACGGTCGAGATTCTCCACGGAAAGGGCACGGGGGCCCTGCGGTCTGCCATTCACGATCTGCTTGCCGACCGCCCCGACACTTCGGACTACCGGAAGGCCCCAATTGAAGAAGGCGGCGCCGGGGTGACGAAGGTAGACCTCGATTAGCGTGTGGGTGTGCTTGCGTATGGGCGTATATGATGAGCAGAGATAAGCACTTTTCGCTCTTGTGTAGCATTTTGCAGGGCAAAAGCTAAGGGCCGCATTGCCATGCGGCCCCACCCCAACCAAAGACCCCCTATTCTGTAGAGAACACATCCACGAGCCCGTGTCGAAAATTACGGAAGGCCGCGCGGAAGAACCCTGTACCGTTCTACGCAAGAGCGACCACTTTTTTGAGTCGTGCCGGGACGTGAGAAGATTCGCAAATAGGTGGAAGTCCCGAACTTCGTCGAGGAGTCTCGTTTCTGTGATCGAGTGTGCCGTGCCATCTGGAGGCTGCGTACAGGGGTGAGAGTGTTGGACGATTTTTCGTCCACACGCCCAAACGCCGACACGCCCAAACGCTAACACGCCCATACCCGAGTTGGACGAAGCGTCTGCCGGTTTGTAGCTTCGTGATTCGCATTCCGAAGTGATCTCTTCCTAGTTGCTCGTTGTTCGATGGCCCACATCGTCGCGACCCGTCCGTTGATTGA
>PXSY01000098.1:0-4943 GCA_003023125.1 Bacteroidetes bacterium QH_10_64_19 | reverse complement strand
CCGACGTGCTCCTCTCGATGCTCGCCGATCCGGTGACGGAGCGTTTGTTTGCGGCGCGTCCTGGCCTGCAGATGGTGTCGCAGTACGCGGTGGGCGTGGACAACATCGACCTGGAGGCGGCCGAGGCCCACGACGTGGCGGTCACCCACACGCCCGGAGTGCTTACTGACGCGACGGCCGACATGACCTGGGCCCTGCTGCTGGCGGCGGCCCGTCGCGTCCCGGCGGCCGACCAGCACGTGCGCGAGGGCCGCTTCGAGCGCTGGGAGACGACGCTCCTGCTGGGGACGGAACTGTCCCGCAAGACGATCGGCATCGTGGGACTCGGGCGCATTGGGACTGCGGTGGCCCGGCGCGCGCTCGGCTTCGGGATGGAGGTAGTGTACCACAACCGTCGCCCGGCCAACCCAACGGTGGAGCGCCAGTCGAGTGCCCGGTATGTGTCCCTCGATGAACTGCTGGAGACGAGCGATATAGTGTCCCTCCACTGCCCCCACAATGAGGACAGCCATCACCTGATTGACGCCGCGGCACTGGCGCAGATGAAATCGTCGGCCCTGCTGATTAACACGGCCCGTGGGTCCGTGGTGGACGAGGAGGCGCTCGTGGAGGCGCTGGCGACTGAGGAGATCGCCGGGGCTGGGCTCGACGTGTTCGAGGACGAGCCCGACGTGCATCCCGGGCTCCTGGAACAGGATCGCGTGGTGCTGGCGCCCCACCTGGGCAGTGCCACGACTGAGACCCGCATGCGCATGGCGCAGATGTGCGTGGCTTCCATCCAGGCCTTTCTGAACGAGGCCGAGAGTGTGCCCCACCGCCTAGTGTAGAGGCGGCGCACAACACGCTGCTGATGGAAGGGATGGACGTAGTTGTATGGGTGACCGGACGATTCATCGGAACGCGAGCCCTCACAGCACCGGAAACCGGAATCGGCTCGTTTTTTGCGTAAGTGCACAAACAGTCCTGTCGCTCTCTTTGCTTTCGGCTCGTTCCCCTCATGTCTGTCCTGCGACTGTTGGTGGCGCTCCTGCTGATTGGACTCAGCGGAGTGCCCTCGGTGGTGTGCGGACAGGCGTTCGACTCGCTCGACCAGGTGCCGGACTCGATCAATCCCGCGCCGGACTCGGCGGTGGCTCTCCAGTCGGCGGTGGCAAAACGGGTCGCGGGCGCGCTTTCGAACGGGAATGCCAGTCGCCTTCTCGAGCCGGCGGCCGACCGGATCGAGATTAGTCTCTTTGGGGCCCGAACGTTCTACAGCAGTGCGCAGGCGCTGTATGTGTTGCGGGAGTTTTTTCGCAGCCACGCCCCCCGCCGCTTCGTGGTGGGCAACGTGATGGAAACAGGCACGACGTGCCTCGTACAGGGAGCGTACGAGGAAGCGCAAGCTGAGCGCAAGCTGCGGGTGTACGTGCGGCTCGATCGGCCCGAGGGAGGGACGAGGCCCTGGCATCTCCAGGAAGTGCGCATTGAGGAGGAGGTGCGCATTGAGGGGGCCTCGAACTGAGACGCCCGTGGTCACGGGTCTGGAAGAAGATGCCTCGTGCCGGGCGGGACCTCGTCGTGGCAACAAAGGAGCCTGATGCCTCCGCGGACTCACCTCTTCGTCTCGCCCGATGAATCGTCTTGTTCGTGCACTGCGCCGGCACCCGTGGGCGGCAGGAATCGGGGGGGCACTCTCTGTTCTTCTCCTCGCGACGGTGGGCGTTCGGGCGTACGCCGTGTGGAGCGTAGAGTCCCACGCCGAGGCGCGGCAGGACGCCGTCGTTGAGGACGCGCTCACCACGATCGAGGACCGGTTCGCGACCCTGCGAGATCAGCTCCACGGCCGCGCCCGAGGCCTTGCCGCCGACTCGAACGTCGTGCAGGGGCTTCGCGTCTGGCAGGAGCAGTCGGAGCGCTCCCCGGCGCTCACCCGGCACGTCGTAGGGCTCACGACCGAACCGCGGACGACCCTGGAAGTGCACACATTGGACGGACGGCCTTTGGCCTGGACCGGAGCCCAACTGCCGCGCGACAGTGGCGGCATCAGTCCGTCCTCGATTCCCCACATGGCGATTGCGGAGGGGAATGGGCGGTGGGTCCTCGCGGCCTGGGTGCCGGTAACGCGAGACGGCACCGTGATTGGGGCTGTGCGGGTTGCGCGGATGGTTCGCTATCAGCCCCCGATCCAGAACCGGTACGTGCAGGCCATGAGTCTGGAAGACCGGTGGCGACGAGAGACGGGGGAGTTGGTCCGGGTGCGTTGGAACACATCCCCGCCCGATTCGCCTCACCGAGTCCTTCGGGGGATCGACGGGTCCGTGCTTGGGTACGGGGCCGTCGACCCGCCCTCTGCCGACCGGCTCGTTGAGCGGACGGCGTCGTTTTACACCAATCTCCTCGTGGTCTGGCTCGTGGGGCTGCTCGGATGGGGGCTCGGGCTCGTCGTCGCGTGGTTCCTGCGTCTCGCACGGCGAGAAGGCCTTCGTCGTCACCGGCGAGCCCGAGCAGCCGCGGCCGGGCGCCTGGTCGTGGTGGCGGGCCTTGCCATCGGGGCCCGGTACACGATTCTGCTGCTCGACGTGCCGGACCGATGGATCGCACCCGGGTCGGACATTGCGCCGCTCTTCGATCCCACATACTTCGCGTCGACCCTCGGGGGCGGAATCTTTCGGTCGATCGGGGACCTGCTGCTCACGGGCCTGTGGGCCGCCGGTCTCGCCATGGCACTCGTGTACCTGGCCCGGCACTACCGCCCGGCGGCCGACACGCTGAAGGCGCTTCCCGAGACCCTCCGGCAGTACCCGGCCCACACCCCCAATGTTGCCCACTTTCTAGGGACGCTTCTGGGGCTTGCCGGAGGAAGCCTCGGGAGCATCATGGTCCTTGCCCTCGTGGTGCGGCGGGCTGTGCTCGACAGCACGCTCGACTTCTTCTCGCGGACTGGATTGCTTCCCGAGCCGCTCGTCCTCGGGGTTTTGGGCGGCCTGTTTCTGCTCGTGACCGCCGGGGTGCTTCTGGGGATTGGGGGCACGTGGATTGCGATTCGTCGCGTTCTCCGCCATCGACCGCGCGCCTGGCCTCGGGGCATCGGCCTTGTACTCGGGACGGTCTTTCTGGGGGGAGGGATAGGGGTGCTGTATCTGGGGATGGACCTGCAGGTCATCATATCGCTGCCGTACGTGCTCGGGATTCTCGGGGGCGTGGGGGCGATGGCCGTGTACGGACTTCTTGGGGGGCGCGGGGTCGGCGAACTGCTCACGCTCCGTCACCTGCTGGGCGGGCTCTTTGCCGTCACTGTGCTGCTGTATCCGCTGCTGTATGCCGGGATGGATGCGAAGCGTCAGGAGCATATGGTGGATGCGGCTCGCTCGTTTGAACGGGGGCAGGATCCTCGGGTCCTCTACTCCATCCGGCAGGTTCTCCGATCCGCCTCGGAGGCACTTGCGCGCCCGCTGCAGACGGAGGGGCAGGAGGTCCGGACACAGACCGACTCGATCGCAACCCGGCTCGTGCGCCGGTCGCTGCTGTCCTCTCTGTCGACGTACGAGGTGCGCCTCAGTGTGCTCGCGCCCGATGGGACGATATCCCGGCAATACACGCCTGATGGACGGCTCGAGGAGGAGTCCTCCGACCAGGCAGCCCGGGCTGTCTTTTCTGCCCTCCGACCGACCTACGAGCAGCGTCCCGGTCCGGTGGTCGAACGGCTTCCACGGGAGGCAACGGTGCGCGCCGCCGGGGAGCGCCGATTCCAGTACGCTGGCCTTCTGGGACTTCCGGCGGCGACCGACTCAGTAGACGCCTGGGTGCTGGTTCGCATTGAGCCACAGTCGCTGCTGCCCGGCACGGACTTTGGGGTGTCTCGCATGCTCCTGCCCGACGGCTCCTTCGGGGACCTCTACGCGGAGCTCTCGCTGGCGGAGTTCCGGGACGGAACGCTCGTTCGGAGCGTGGGGCGCGACTTTGGGCGCACGCGGCTCCAGCCCGCCGAACAAGAACGGCTGCAGACGCGGTCGGCCTTCTGGCAGCAGGAGACCGTGCGAGGGCGGAAGTACCTGACCTACTACCATCGCTTCGGGCCGAATGAGGATGCGTCCTCGTCCACCGCAGCAGTGCGCATTCCGGCCATTTTGTCCTTCGATCACCTCTACTATCTGCTCCGCCTCACCGTCGCGGGGCTCTGCGTGGGGCTGGTGGTGTACCTGCTCGGGCTCTACGTGCGGTACCGGCGGGGACGGCTCCCGGCTACGCAGGTGCGGTTTCGGGACAAGGTGCTGAACTCCTTTCTCGTGGTTGGCATTGTGTCGATGGGGGCGGTGGGGGTGGTAGGGATGCGGGTGGTCACTGGGGAAAATGAGCGCATCATCGAGCGGCAGATGCACGAGCACCTCAGTCGCGTAGAAGAAACGCTGGCGTTGGAGGCCGGCTCCGACGAGCCGCTGTGGCAGGTGGCGGAGCGGATGAACGTGGACACGCTCGCCGCTCGGGTCGGACTCGACCTTCACCTCTATCGGGACGGGCGCCTCATTCGGACGAGCCAGGCCCGTCTGCTCCGCGATGGACTGGTTAACGAGCGCCTGCCCGGTGCCGTGTACCACGAGCTCAACGACGAGGCGCATCGGTTCGTGAGCGCGGAGGCGACGATCGGGGAGTTTCGGTATCGGGTGGGCTACCGGGCCCTGATCGACGGCGAGGGACGCCCGAAACTGGTGATCGGGGTGCCTACGCTCACGCAGCAGGAGCAGCTCCAGGAGGAGAAGTCCCGGACCCTCGCCTATCTGTTCGGCGCCCTGCTGCTTCTGGTGGTCGTGGTCATGCTCACGGGGGTCGTGCTGGCAAATGCGCTGGCCCGGCCCATCGCGCAGCTCCGGGAGGGCCTGGAGGCGGTCGGCAAAGGCCGGTTTACGCGGACCCTCACCGTGGACACGCGGGATGAGATTGGCGACCTCGTGCAGACGTTCAAC
>PXSY01000097.1 GCA_003023125.1 Bacteroidetes bacterium QH_10_64_19 | reverse complement strand
GGAGTCATTGGTTACCAGATGGTGCGCGGCGCACGTTTCCGGCGGTGCCGGTAGTCTGCGTGGGGGGCAATCATGAAGTGTACGATCGCCACCTGGACGCGATGATTCCTGTGCTGGAGCGGGAAGGCAATCCCATCCCCGCGTCCCCGCAGGCCGCAGTCGACCAGCGTGGAACGTACTTCCTCCAGCGGCAAGCGGTACAGATTGGGGACGTCCGGGTGCTCGGCTGCACCTTCTGGACGGGGTTCCGCCTCTTCCCGGGCCGACGGACCCAGGCGATGAAGGCCTGCCGCGGGCAGGTCGACGACTACCAACGCATTCATCACCTCCGCGCCCGCCGTCGACTACGGCCCCGCGACACAGACCGTTACCACCGCGCCTCGGCCGCCTGGCTCCGCCGAGAACTGGCAGGAGCCCCCGAGGCCCGAGCCACCGTGATCGTGACCCATCATGCCCCCTCCCCGCGGTCGATCGATCCGCGGTACACGGAAGACCTAACCAGCGCGGCGTTCGTGGCCCGCCGGGAGCGACTCGTTCGCGAGACGGGCGCGGCGCTGTGGATCCACGGCCACGTCCACGCCTCCTTCGACTACCAGATCGGCCGGACGCGAGTCGTGTCGAATCCGCGGGGCCATCCCGGCGAGAACCCGTCGTTCCGGCCGGGACTGGCGATCGAGGTGTAGGCGTCCGGGAGGGCAAGAAGAGCTACGGGCGGATCTTGCGGACGAGTGACCGAAAGGTCTCCGGATCGGGGCAGTGGAAGTGACGTCCCCGGTAGCGCAGCCGCGTGCGCCGGTGCCGCTCCCGCTGGCTCTCCCAGTATTGTTCGGGACGACAATTGTCGAACCAGTACAGGTTACAGTCTCGGGAGTGCGTCACGAGCTGGTCGCTTCCGTCCCAGTCCGTGAAGTAGAGCACTGTGCGTCCCTCCAGGCCCCAGTCGTCGCCCCGGTCGTCGGTGACGAAGCGCATCGGCTCCGGATCGAATTTGGCGTCGATGTGCCCGTTGGGACAGAGGAAGATGTCGATGTCGTCGCGCAGCATGGCCCCGGAGGCAATCTTTGAGTAGAAGACCGCCTCGTCCCGGCAGGAGGGCGAGGTGTCCACGAGCAGCGCGAGCCGCCGCTTCGTGTGCTCCATCTTGCAGTGCCGGAGCGGCCGATTGTCGATCTGGCGGCGCATGATTTTGCGCGGGTCCCAGAACTCATCGCCCGGGCGCCGCTCGTAGCTCATGTCCTCCGCCACCTTGCTCACGAGGCGAGCGAACGTTTTGGCCGTGCGCTGGGCCGTGCGCTCCTCGGGCGTCCAGTCGGTCGAGGCCGATCCCTCGTTCATGCGGTAGGAGAAGTCCTGGATGGCATCCTCGACCTGGTCCGCCGGACCGGATCGGCGAGTCTCGTCGGTAAAGAACGCCGTGTCGTCGTCCATAGTCTTCTCGCCGTGCGGGGGCGGAGGCTCCTCGCCTGGCTCCCACGAGTCGGTCCAGGAAGAGTCATCGGGGGCGTCCGCGAAGGCCTCTTCGTTAATCTGCGTGCCCCGGTCGCGGGCGTTCTCGGGGGCGATGTCGGGCGACTCCGGAGGAGGCATCTGCTCCTCCGCGTCTGCGTGCGAGGGATCAGCGTCGCCGGTCGGAGGCGCATCGGGCGTCGACGCTGGGGAGCTGGTTCCCGAAGACGATCCGTCCGCGGGGTCCGGACTTTTCGAGGGGGCCGACGCGCCGTCCTCCGATTAGAAGAGGGAGGGAGCGTCCTCCGTCCCCGGAACTGAGGGAGATGGGGCATCTGAATCGTCGTCCGGGTCGATGGGATCTATCTCGGCATTTGCGTCGGGAGATCCGTCCGGTCCCGGCGGCTCCGACGAGGGGTCCGCCGGAGGGGCGTCCGGCGGGTCGTCGCCCGATTGCGGAGGCGGCGGTGGGGCTTCTCCGTCCTGGCCGTCCGGATCGGCAAAGCCACCGGCAACCTCAGGCCGCCAGCGGCGCTCGATGCGTCGCTCGGGGTCGTCCGCGTTTTTGTCTCCGTCCGCCGACGAGCGGGAAGATGTCTCATCATTCATAGCTTGGGGACGTCTCTATGAGCCGTGGGCAGGCAGGACCGTCGACTACGCAGTCAGGTCGCGAATCGTCTGGTCGATCTGGGTGATGAGGTGCTCGACACGGGTCGCTGTGATCTGGGTCCACTGAAGCTGAGCCCCGACCGTGAGGCGACCGTCCCGGTAGATGCTCTGGATGCCATTGCGAGACCGGACGAGCCGCTTTCCGGGATTTGGACGGTCCCGGGAGGGACGGTCCACCCGAAATCCCTTCTCCTGCGTCAGCGTGGTTCCCGACACCGACACCGTGCCGCGCCGGCGCAGCTTCAGGGTCGAGTTCGGGAGCCAGTCCTGCAGGTAAGACTCGACGGCGGGGCTGAAGGGGCCGGTCACGGAGACGACCAAATAGTCGTTCTCCTCGCCGACGAACCCGATCATCAGGGTGTCGAGGAGCACGTACACGGCCTCACCCTCCGCGATGATGGTGCGGGCCTCCGCCTCGGCGTACTCCATAAACTGGTCGTACCCCGTCACATCGCCGGTGGACACCGCGTCGTTCTCCCCGCGCGTCCAGTAGTCGAAGATGCCAGCGAAGTACGGATCGGCGACGGGCTCTCCGGCGTGGCGGGCCTCCACGACTCCTGCCTCACTCGTCCCCAGACGCGCCAGCACCGGCGTCGGCAGGTCGGCGGGCCCGGACACGTCCGCCGCGTTGAGCCACGTGCCGACGAAGAGGTCGTCAAACTCCTCGCGACGAGCGGTCGGCGCGATGATCTCGGCCCCCGTGTCCGGCGTCCAGCGGAGATGCAGGCTCTTGTAGCGCCCGATGATTTCCTGCTCGGCGTAAGAGACGAACTCCAGTCCTCGCTCGTCCTGCAGGAGCCGAAGGTCGTCGCGGGTCGCAGTCTCTTCCACGAAGACGACCTCCCCGCTGTGGCCCCACAGGTCGGCCGCGTAGTCGTCGTGCTCCATGAAGGGCACCGGCGCATCGAAGGTGATGGTGTCGCCCCGGACCCGAACGCGGCCGAAGTGGTCGGGGGTATCGGTGGGCGGCTCGTGCCGGGTGAGGGCGTCGTACACCGGATCGCTCCGGTCGAGCGCGGCGAAGGCCGAGGCAAGGTCCGGCCGCTCGTCGTTCTGAGCCGCGGTGTAGTCCTTGACCTCTACCAGGGGCGGGAGGCCGCTCGTGCTGTCGGCGTCGGACGGGCCGCCGGCCGTCCGCTCCGGCAGGTCGACGCGCCCGTAGGCCGACGGGTCGAGCGGGTCGGCGTCCCGGTCCTCCCAACCGGCGTCCGCCCAGTCGGTGGTGTCGATGTCTTCGGCGTTTTTCAAGAGCCGATGGTTGTCGCGGTCTTTCGTCACATAGTCGAGCACGAGCTGGTCCCAGTCCGCATCCTCGGGGCCGAGGACGCTGATCGCGTCGAGCAGTTGCTGCAGCTCCTGGATCGTGCAGCTTTTCTCCATCATCGAGAGCTCGCACCGCACGTACAGGTTGACGGCCGCCTCCAGGAACGGGTGCTCCCCGTGCGACTGAAGCAGGGCCTCGCGGACGAGGGAGGGATGCAGCGGCTCGAAATGGAGATAGGGCATCCGCCGGTGGGCGGGGCCGGAGAGGTCGCGCTCGTCGTTGAGGGTAATGCAGACGTAGAGGTTGTCCATGTTCGCCTGCACCTGGATGTCGCCGTAGTTGACGCGCCCGTTTTGCAAGAAGTCGAGCAGGAAGGCATCGGCCGTGGGACGGGTCTTGTCCCACTCGTCGAGAATAAGGAGCGTATTGCCGTCGTGGCTGGCCTCCACGGCCTTCGGCAACTCCCCCCATTGCTTCTTGATGCCGGAGGTCGCGTCCTCGTCGGGAAGCAGGTTGAGAATGAGGTCCTCCTCGCGGCTTCCGGGACTCACCTGCTTGAAGAACGTGTTCATGCCCAGAATATCGCCGAGCACCTCCAGCAGCCAGGTTTTTCCTGTGCCGGGCGGCCCGAACGCGAAGAAGCCGCCGAGGGGCTCGGTCATGAGGGCCGCCAGGACGCTCCGCGCGCGGCTGCGGGAGCAGATGTACCCGGCATCGTTGAGGGCCGTGTGTAGGGCATCGACCGTCAGGGCCTCGACCGGGTCCTCCGCATCCGAGGCAGACGGCTGGGAGGCAGGGTGTGGAGCAGGATCGGACATCGGTAGTGGGGCCGATCGGTGCAGAAAGAGTGTCGGCTACGCCGCAGAATCGGCGGCGCGGGTGTCACTGCCAACGGGGAGCGGCTCATCGATGCCGAGCATCTCGGCGCTGTGGCGCCAGAGGCGTGTGGCAGCGTCCGGATCCCGGGCGGCGGGCGCCGGGGGGACGGGCTGCTGTCCGGAGAAGTACTCTCCCGAGTGGTCGGCGGTGTCGTCGGCCACCGCCACGTGCAGGAGCTCGGCGGCCCCGTCGGCGACCGAAGAGGTGCCCGGCACCGCGCCAATCAGGCGGAAAAGGGAGGTGAGGGGCCCGGGCAGAAAGCGCCCGAACTGGCTTCCGGGGATGAATCCAGGATGGAGGCTGTTCGACGTCACGCGCTGGCCCGTGGCCTCGAGGCGGTGGGCGAGCTCCGAGGCGAACAGGACGTTCGCCAGCTTTGAGTGGCTGTACGCCGCCATTCCGGAGTAGTCTTCCGTGTCACGTACCTGGCTCAGGTCGAGCGAGGCCCCGCGGTGGGCGTCCGAGGCCGTTGTGACCACCCGGGCGCCCTCCCGGAGGTGATCGAGCAACTCGGCGGTCAGGAGGTACGGAGCCAGGTGATTAACGTGGAAGGTCTGCTCGATGCCGGGCCCTACGAGGCGCCCGTCCCGAAAGAGCCCGCCGGCGTTATTGACCAGCAGGTCGAGGCCGTCGCTCCAATCACGGGTGGCGGCCGCCAATTCTCGGACGGCGTCCGGATCGGTGAAGTC
>PXSY01000096.1 GCA_003023125.1 Bacteroidetes bacterium QH_10_64_19 | reverse complement strand
CGAAGTCGCTGTCGATCCGGTCGTCGGCGATGATCGGAATTTCGCGCCCCAGAAGCGGCAGGATTGCCGTTTTGCCTACGAGGTGCTCGTACCGCTCATCGTCGGGGTGGACCGCCACCGCGGTGTCGCCGAGCATCGTTTCGGGGCGCGTCGTGGCGATAGTAAGATATTCCCCGTCGGCGTCCGTCAGCGGGTACTGGATGTGCCACAGGTGGCCCTGGCGTTCTTCATTTTCGACCTCCTCGTCGGACAGGGCCGTCTCGTTCTCGGGGTCCCAGTTCACCAGGTAGTCGCCGCGGTAGATGAGACCCTCCTCGTGGAGCCGCACGAAGACCTCCTGCACGGCCCGCGTAAAGCCCTCGTCCATCGTGAAGCGCTGGCGGCTCCAGTCGCAGGAGTCGCCCAGCGTGCGCTTCTGATCGAGGATGAGGTCGCCGTACTCTTCCTTCCAGGCCCACACTCGCTCCACGAATGCCTCGCGTCCGAGGTCGTGGCGCGTCTTGCCCTCCTCCTCGCGCAGGGTGCTCTCCACGGCGTTCTGCGTCGCGATGCCTGCGTGGTCGAGGCCCGGCATCCAGAGCGTCTCGTCGCCCTTCATGCGGTGGATGCGCGTGAGGGCGTCCTGGATGGAGTCCTGCAGCGCGTGGCCGATGTGGAGCCGCCCGGTGACGTTGGGCGGGGGCATCATGATGACGTGCGACTCGGCGTCGCTGTCGGCGTCGGTTTCGAAGAAGTCATTTTCCTCCCAGTACTCGTACCACTTGTCCTCAATGTCGGAGGGGTCGTAGGCTTTGCTCATCGTGGCGAGCGCCGGAGCGTCGTCGGGCATGGTTCGGGGGGCGTGCTCTCGGAAAAACCAGTTCAGCGGCGGCGTGCCGTGCTCGGGACCCTGCGGGGCATTCGCATCCAACGTAGCGGGCACCAGCGAGGGATGCCGGACACGTCCGTTCCATTTCCATTGAATTTGACACCGCTCCGTCGGATCCGAGCCCTTCCTCGTCGGCTCTTGGTTCTCCCACGGGGGTCGGCAACGTCTTTGTTTCTCGGTTGTACCGACGCCCGTTGCACTCTTTCCCGATTCTGCTCTTCCTGCCCCATGCGGGGTTCCTCGATCGAGGACGACCCGAAGGGCCTCTACAAACTCGAAGAGCAGGC
>PXSY01000095.1 GCA_003023125.1 Bacteroidetes bacterium QH_10_64_19 | reverse complement strand
CCCGGGGCCTCTTCTGCAACCGCACGCTCAACCTGCGGGGCATTCAGGCCATCGGGTACGACATGGACTACACCCTCATCCACTACCACATGCGCGAGTGGGAAAAGCGCGCCTACGGCTTCATCCGGGAGGGGCTGCTGGCCAAGGGCTGGCCGGTGGACGATCTGCGGTTCGATCCGGACCTGGCCATCCGCGGGCTCGTGATGGACGTGGAGCGGGGCAACGTGGTGAAGGCCAACCGCTTCGGGTACGTGAAGCGCGCCTTCCACGGCACCGAGCCGATGGGCTACGGGCGGCAGCGCGACGTCTACCAGCGGACGCTCGTGGACCTCGCGGAGGACCGCTGGTACTTCCTCAACACCCTCTTCTCCATCTCGTCGGCCTGCATGTACATGCAGCTCGTGGACCTGCTCGACGCCGACGCCCTGGAGGGGTCGATGGGCTACACCGACCTGTGGGACAAGGTGCAGCTGACGCTCGACGAGGCGCACATGGAGGGGCGGCTCAAGGAGGCCATCGTCCAGCATCCGGAGCGCTTCGTGCAGCTCGATCCGGAAATGCCGCTCACCCTCCTCGACCAAAAACAGGCCGGTAAGAAAATTCTCCTCATTACCAACTCGGAGTGGGACTACGCCCAGCCCATGCTGGCGTACGCCTTCAACGACTTCCTGCCGGGCGGCATGACGTGGCGGGACCTGTTCGACATCTCGATCGTGGGCGCGCGCAAGCCGGACTTCTTTTCGGTGGACATGCCGAGCACAAAAACGGCCCGCTGGAGGAGGGCTGCGTCTACGTGGGGGGCAATGCGCCGCTCGTGGAGGAGACGCTCGGGCTGCGCGGCGAAGAAATCCTCTACGTGGGCGACCACCTCTTTGTCGACGTCAACGTATCCAAAAAGGTATTACGCTGGCGCACGGCGCTCGTGGTGCGCGAGCTGGAGCGCGAGATCGAGGCCTTCCAGTCCTTTGCCAGCAAGCAGGCCCGGCTCTCGGAGCTCATGGAGAAGAAGGAGCAGCTGGAGGCGCGGTTCTCGGCGAAACGGCTCCAGCGGCAACGCCTGCAGGAAGACTACGGCGGCCCGGACGGCCGCGACGAAGAGACGCTCGACCAGGAGATGTCCGACCTCCGGTCCCGCCTGACGGCGCTGGACGAGGACATTGCGCCCCTCGCCAAGGCCTCCAGCAAGCTCGTCAACGACAACTGGGGTCCCCTCATGCGCACCGGCAAGGACAAGAGCCTCTTCGCCCGGCAGGTGGAGCGCTACGCCGACGTCTACACCGGGCGCGTCTCCAACTTCCTCCACCACACCCCCTTCACGTACCTCCGCTCCCACCGCGGCAGCCTGCCCCACGACGAGGCCGCCGAGCGCGATCCGCAGTACGAATCGCTCACCTCCGGCTACGAGTGGGACGAGGCGACCGCCTCCGAACACGGATGATCGGGCATTGGCGCGTGGGAAATGGGGGAAAGGGAGAATGGGGGAGGGGGAGAAAGAAGCGGCGACAGCCCCATCCGTCTCGGCCCAAACGTTCAACCTTCCAACCTTCAACCTTCCAACCTTCAACCGAGACCTACAGCCCAATCGACCCGAAGAGGACGACGCCGAGGGCAATCAGGATCGCGTTGGCCAGGGAAATGGGCAGCAGGTACTTCCAGCCCAGCTGCATGAGCTGATTGTACTTGAAGCGCGGGAACGTCCAGCGCACCCAGATGAAGAGGAAGGCGAAGAAGCTCACCTTCAGCATCAGGCTCACGAACTGGAGCAGCGCGAGCCAGATCGAGCCCTCCAGGGCCGGCACCACGTCGATCAGCAGCGGCTGAAACGGCACCAGGTAGCCCCCAAAGAAAAGCGTGACGATGAAGAAGGAGGCGACGAACCAGTTCACGTACTCGGCGAGGAAGAACATGCC
>PXSY01000094.1:8397-9668 GCA_003023125.1 Bacteroidetes bacterium QH_10_64_19 | reverse complement strand
AGCAGGAGTGGGAGAGCGTCTGCTGGGAGCTGGAGGAGATTAAGTCCTACCACTGGTTCCCGATTCGGGAGACGACCTCCGAGCCGTTCACCGGGATGGTATACAACATCGAGACGGGGAACCACAATTACATCGCCGACGGAATCCTCACACACAACTGCTTCGAGTTCGATATCGATTATCTCCTCGACCGCTGCGCCCTGCACGGGGTCGATTTTGCCATTGGGCGCGACGGCTCGGTGCCGCGGCAATACGACTCCAGCATGCGCTTCGCCGAGCGGACGGTGGACTACCCGGCCGTCGACATCGTGGGCCGCCACGTCATTGACACCTACTTCCAGGTGATGTCGTTCGACGTGTTCAGCCGCGACCTGCCGGACTACAGCCTTAAAACGGCGGCCCGCTACTTTGATCTCGCGCCGGAGGACCGTACCTATATCGAGGGCAAGGATCTCGCCGAGGCCTGGCGCACCAACCGCGAGGAGTTGCTCGACTACGCGCTCGACGACGTGATTGAAACGAAGCGCCTCGCGGGCCACCTCTCCGGCTCCACCTTCTACCTTACCCAGATGCTCCCGATGACCTACGGCTCGTCGGCGCGGCGCGGCCCGGCGACCAAGATCGAGAGCCTCTTCGTGCGCGAGTACCTGCGGCGGCGCCATGCCCTGCCCCGCAGTGAGTGGGGCAGCCAGTCGGTGGGCGGCTATACCGACATCTTCGTCACCGGCGTGATGGGCCCCATCGTCTACGCCGATGTGGAGAGCCTGTATCCGGCCATCATGCTCAACTACGACGTGCAGCCGTCCGGCGACGAGATCGACCTCTTCCCGCAGCTCCTGGAGCGACTCACGGACCTACGCCTCGAGACGAAGCAGGACATGAAGGAGGCCGAAGATGAGGAAATCCGCAGCGAACTCGACGCGCGGCAGTCCTCGTATAAGGTCTTGATCAACAGTTTTTATGGACTTCTTGGCTTTTCTCTATCGGCATTTAATGACTTCGAGGAGGCTGATCGTGTCGCACGAACTGGTCAGGAAATCCTTCGTCAATTAATTGGTGAAATTCAAAGCCGGGGCGGCACCGTCATCGAGGTGGACACGGACGGGGTCCTCTTCGTGCCGCCGGACAGGGTGCGGGGGGAGCAGGACGAGATCGACTTCACCGTCGGTCTCACCGAGGCCATGCCCGAGGGCATCCGCGTGGGGTTCGATGGGCGGTACAGGAAAATGCTGTCGTACAAGAAGAAGAACTACGCCCTCCTCACCTACGAC
>PXSY01000094.1:0-8366 GCA_003023125.1 Bacteroidetes bacterium QH_10_64_19 | reverse complement strand
GGACCAGGACGTGGAGAGGCTGCACGAGCTCTATGTGGACACCCGCGAGAAAATCGTTGAGCACGACTGGGAGAGCGCCGACAGCTTCGCCCGCACCGAGAGCCTCAAGGACACAATCGAGCAGTACGAGGCCGACGTGGAGGAGGGCCAGCGGCCCCGGGCTGCGGCCTACGAGTTGGCGAAGGAGAAGGAGGAAAAAACCGGCAAGCCCGTCCGCAAGGGCGACCGCATCTCGTACTACATCACCGGCGACAGCGCCAACGTGACGGCCTTCAAGCACTGCAAACGGGCCGACGAGTGGGACCCGGACGATCCCGACGAGAATACGGCCTATTACCTGAAGCGGCTCGACGAGCACGACTTCCGACTTGTCTTCTCGCCCGAAGACCTCTTCGGGGTTTCAGCCGAGGGCATTGACATCCAGACGACTGAACACGAGTCTGACCACGTAGATCACCAAGAAGAAGTGCCGTTTTAATTCCTACGGCGTCGCCATTCGCTCTTCGCCCCTTCCGCACCGGATTCTGCTCGACCATGAAGCGCACGCTCCTCGCCGGAACCTTTTTTCTCCTCGCAGGCGCCGCCGCGCTCCTGCTTGCCGCCTCCATCCTCTATTCGTGCCGGAGCGGCGGCGACCCTCACAACGAACGGTCGTCGGAGTCTTACGATGCTTCGACGGAAGACATGCACTCTGACCCAACGCTACAGGGAAAAACGGATGGAATGCGACTGACCTTGGCTCACGCCCGGTCTCCGTGTCCCTCGTCCGCTTCCCCCTCCACGACGTAGGCACGATTCCCGTCCCAGTCACTTCCCACCCGTGTCTGATTCCTCCGACGAGGTCCCCAGCGGCCTCGTGGCCAACGTGGCGATCTTCATCGTGGTGAGCCTCTGCACCGCTCCCCACGATCGCGGGCGCCTCGCCAAATACATGGATCTCGATGCCCTCCCCCGCTCCTCTTCACACTGATCCCGTACGTTTCGAGGTCGTGTCTCGCGGACGACGATCCAGCAATCGGTCGGACGGAGATCAGGGTCCCTCTTTGCCCCTGCCGATGTCCCAGCCCCCAGTTATTCTCATCTGGGCTTGCGTATGTATCGTCCACCGGATACCTTTCCGGTAATCTTTCATTCTCAACATCCAGCTCTTTCTGCCATGCCCGACGCGCTTCGCCACCCGCTCCTTTTCCTGCTCGCCTTCACATTTCTGATTGCCGCTCCGGCCCAGGCCCAGGACTCAGACGAACTGGGCGACGCCCTCAGCAGCATTGGTGAGACATACGCTGACAGCTACACCCAACCCGTCACCGACGCGCTCGGAGCCGATCTGAACGCCGGACTGTTTCGGACCGCCGAGGTCGGCGGCGAGGGTGTTATTCCCGTGGTCGGCGTGTATGTAGGTGTGGCGGGGATGGGGGCATTCACCTCCGGATCGGCCAGCTCGTTTGCTCCGCAGGACGAAACGATCACGACAGACGACGGCCGCACCCTCGACATCACTTACGGGCCCGATCGTGTTCCAACGGCATTCGGGGACGAAAGCTCTCCCGGACAAGCGACCATTTCGGACCGGGACCCGCGTACACCTGACGAAACCGTCGATCTTCCCCGGGGTCTGCTCAACACCCCAGTAGCCCCCCTCGCAGTTCCGCAGATCGGGGCCGGAACGGTCCTCGGCACGGACGCGCAGCTTCGCTACCTGCCCGAAACCTCAATCAGCGATTACGGCTCGGTGTCAATGTTCGGCCTTTCCGTGCGGCACAGCCTCAGCCAGTACATTCCCCTCTCCCCCATCAATCTCGCTGTTCAGGGCACCTGGCAGAACCTGTCCGTCTCCGGAAATGAAGAGCCCAACTCGGGAAAGATTATAGATGCGTCCGGCTGGGTCCTGAACGCACAGATTAGTAAGAGCGTCCCTGTGGCGCCCATCACCGTTTACGGCGGCCTTCAGTACGAGAAATTTGGGGTCGATGTCGGATATACGTTTCAGACAGACGCCGGAACATCGACGGTCTCGCTCAACCAGGACGATTAGTCACCCTGGCCATCATTCAACTCAACGTCGACTACGCGCTGAGCTCGAACAACACCGTAAGCGCCGGGGTGGGACTGACACTCTGAAGAGTCAGCGCTCACTGCCGTCGTCGTCCACTTTCAGCGACGGTGCCGGCTTTAGGGCAGGGCGGAGCCACCGCAGGAAGGAGACGATCATCTCGTTGACGCGTGTCGCCCAGCATCCTTGCGTCGAAGGGGTCGGGGCCTCGAACGCACTCGGAGGAAGACAGGTCGGCGTTTACGAACCACAACATGGTGCGTGAGGGATGAGCATCTCCTGCCAATCCCCCTCTCATGCATCCTCCTGGTTCGAGGCAACTTCTTCCTCGTAGCGTTCCAGGGCTTCTTCCACCACGTCCTTGGCCCGATCCGGCCCGAAGAAGTCCTGTACCCGGACGGTCTTGTCCTCGAGCGCTTTGTAGTCTTGAAAGAACCGGCGGAGTTCCCGGAGACGATGGTCGGGAAGCTCCTTGCTGTGCCAGTAGTCGTTGAACGCCGGATCGTCCACGTGGATGCAGATGATCTTCGCGTCCTTCTCATTGTCGTCGAGCATGCTCATCATGCCGATGGGACGGGCACGGAGAATGCTCAGCGGGTCGACAGCCTCCTGGGCCAGCACCAGCACGTCGAGCGGATCTCCATCGTCCGCGTAGGACTTGGGAATGAAGCCGTAGTTGGCCGGGTAGACGACCGAGGAGTACAGCATGCGATCCACTCGCAACATGCCGATCTCCTTGTCCAACTCATATTTCACCTTGCCTCCCTGCGGGATTTCGATGATGGAGTTGAACACGTCGGGAGCGTCGGTCCCTACGTCGATGTCATGCCAGGGATGGCTCATGATGGTCGTATCTGGATGGGAAAGACGTGCAGTAGGGGCATCCGTGTCCAATGCTCCCGTCTCGCTTCATGACACGCGAACCACGAAACCTGGCCCCGAAAACCAGGGCTCATGGTTCACGAATCACGAAGGACAACTCGCCTCAACGGGCACCGACGCAGGGGGAGCCCTTCATGGAAGGGCCTTCGCAGTCCCTAGACGCGTCATACGCTGGACCCATCGGCCGATCCGGTCCGGGGCGATTCTTTCAGGTGCTGCGATGGGTCGAAGGATCGCTCCGTCCCCAACCACACCGCCAGCGCCGCGCTGGTCACATGGGTCGCCGTAGGGTCGAACGAAGGCCCCGAGGTCGTCCCCTCGAGCGCCTCGCTACCACCGTCCGCTGCGTCCAGTTGCTCGGCGAGGGCCTGCACATCGCGCGCCAGTTGAGATCCCACTTCCGTCGGGGGCCCCTCCATCGTGAGAACGCCGTCCCGGTGGCAGTCGGCAAGGGTCCGCACGGCGTCGATCCCTCCAAGCTGGACTGCAATCTCGTCCGTCTCGCCGGACGTGACTCCCGTCCCCTCCGTAAGCGTGGCCGCGACCGGGTCCAGTCCTCGATCTTCGAGCGCATCGACCAGACCTTGCCCGAATGTCGTCCCCCGATTCACGATGAGACTCGTCCGACCGATATAGGGACGGTCCGCGACGACGCCCTGCAGATGCTCGGCAAGGTCCTTGGCCGAGGGGACCCCAGTCCGGTGTCGAATGTGGTCGAGACGATACTGGGGGATCTCGTCGTTTCCCTCCTTCGACTTCTCGAACAGTGCAAACGTCACGTCGAATGAATCCGCAGCGTCGCTTGGGGTAGCGTCAACGCCGAGGAAGAATGCGTGGGCCATGGCGGGACAGAAAACTGATGAGCGAAGCGTGGCGCATGGGGCCCATACGGATGCGCTCCTCCTCTAGTCGTTCCCCGCCCCGACGAGCAGCTGTCTCGATGCCCTGTAAATTCACGTCCCGTCGGCCTCGACCGAGCAGTACTGCACACTGAAATACGATCGCTCGTCGGTCCAGACGGTCTCGACCCGAAAGCCGGCCGACGCCGCAAGGTCGGCGAAGCCGTCAAGCGTGTACTTGTGGGAGTCTTCGGTGTGGATGGTCTCGCCCTTCTCAAACGAAACGCGCTCCCCGGCCACCCTCACAGTCTGGGTGTTCTTGCTTCGGAGGTGGCTCTCCATGCATCCCCGCTCTTCATTCCAGACGGGTCGATGCTCGAATGCGTCGAGGTCGAACGTGGCGTCGAGTTCCCGATTCATCCGGCGGAGCAGGTTTTTGTTGAAGGCCGCCGTAACGCCCTCCGAGTCGTCGTAGGCGGCCTTGAGCACCTCGATGTCCTTCTTCAGGTCGACGCCAATCAGCAAGCCCCCCGTCTCGCCCACGGCCTCGGCAATGTGTCGCAGAAAGTCTCGGGCCTCGTTGCGCTGGAAGTTGCCGATGGTGGAGCCGGGATAGTACCCGACAGTGCGGCGGGCAGGCAGCGGCGGCTCCGGCAGCTCAAAGGGGGTGGTGTAGTCGGCACAGACCGGCTGAATGGAAAGATTGGGGTAGTCCTCCGCGAGGGCCTCTGCACTTTCCAGGAGATGCGACTTCGAAATGTCGACCGGCACGTACGAGGCGAGATCGTCCAGATGATCGAGCAGGATCCGCGTCTTCAGGCTGCTGCCGCTTCCATACTCCACGAGCCGGGCACGGGGGCCAATGGCCTCGATCATCGCCTCGGCGTTCCGTCGCATGATGGCAATCTCCGTGCGCGTCGGGTAGTACTCGTCAAGCTCACAGATCTTGTCGAACAGCTTCGAGCCGCGCGCATCGTAGAAAAACTTCGATGGGATTTGCTTCTGAGGCTTCTGGAGTCCCCTCAACGCCGCGTCCCGAAAGGATTCGGTTGCGGGCGCCTGGTCGAGCACGGAATCTACGCTGGTCGAGGTCGTCATGTATTGTGCTGAAGGATCAATGCAGCGGGAGAGTAATGCACACGATCCGCTCCGCTCGGTTGGAGCGACCGCGTCGGTGGGAGTGATCAGTTAGCAAGTATCGCCTTGCTTCTGGGAAGTCGCAAGGCCCGTCGGAGACATGTTGGAAACGTAACAGCGGCGGCCTCCCTGAGAAGGACCCCCCTTCCTATTCGTCCAGGTCGGCGAGGGGATCGGGATGGCGAAACTGATACCCGCACATGGTTTTGAGCTTCTGGTTGTCCACGGTCTTTCCGGTCGTCGAGTCGGTGTCGTCGAAGGTGGGCGGGTCGAGCCCCAGCACCTCCGCCGCCCGGGTGTAGACGGCGCGGCGCGGGGGATGGGCATCGGCACAGGCGTTGAAGACCTCACCGTGCACCTGTTGCTCCAGGAGGGTGCGCAGCACGGCGACACAATCCTCCCGGTGGATGAGGTTGACGGGCGCCTCGGGCCGCCCCACGTCGGTCCGCCCGGCCAGGAAGCGGCCGGGATGCCGATCGCCGCCGTACAGCCCCCCAAACCGCACGACGGTCGTGGCGAAGGCGTCGTCGCTCATCAGACGCGCCTCGGCGTGCAGCACGGCTCGCCCCGTCGAGCGACGCCGGCCCGGGAGGGCGTCCGGCTGCCCGGGCGGCTGATCCGCCTCCGTGACCGTGCGCTCCACGTTCGGGTAGACCCCCGTCGAACTCGCAAACAGCACCCACTCCACCGCTCCCTCGGCCGCGGCCGTGCGGACCGCATCGATCTGGCGCCGCTGGCGCTCGCGGACATCGTTCGCTCCACGCGGGGGCGGCACGTTCAGCACAAGAGTCTCGGAGGCGAAGAAGTCGGAGAGCCGATCCCCGGACAGATCGGGCTCGAGAGTCAGGAGGTACGGGTCGATGCCCTCCTGCCGCAGCGTCTCCACTTTTTCGGGAGTGGTCGTCGATCCGCGCACGGAGACGTCGCGGTCGACGAGGGCATTTGCGAGCGGGCGGCCCATCCACCCGCATCCGAGAACGCTTACGTCGGCGTCAGTCATAGACCGTGAACGTCGGGTTCGAAGAATGCTTGCGTTCTGGCATTGGCTCTAAGGAAGGACACTCACCCAATGAGAGACGGCCCCGCCACGAAAACCGCGTAGACCAGCAGCAGAAGGCCCCCATTCCATCGCGATACGCGCTGCCGTCCCATGAGCAGCGCAATCAGGAGCACCGCGCCTGCACACACCGGGAGGTAAAAGTACCGGGTTGCGGGCGCGACAGGCATGGGACGGACGAGCGCAATAACCCCCGCATTGAAGCCAAAAAACGCCAGCGCGGATCCGAGGACGTTGCCGAAGCTGATGTCGGGCCGCCCCTTCAGTGCCGCAGGCAGTTCCCGGGCCACTTCCTCTACACTGACCACCAGCGCGAGGAGCGTCATGCCAAACGTCGTCTCGGTCCACCCCAGTGCCCCTACGAGCGGCCGGGCGCCCCGGACCAGAAGCTCGCTTCCCATCACAATGCCGCCCAGCGACGCCACAAACCAGGCCGCCGAGCGGGCTGTGCCCGCGGCCTGGTCGACCTCTGCGTCGACCGCCTCCGTGGGGGCGACGTGTAGGCCCGCCCGCTCCCACCACAGCAGGAGCCCCACAGCCCCCACGTACCCTATGAGGAGGAGGACACCGTCCGAGCGCGAAAGCCTCCCGTCGAGCGCAAGCCCGGTCAGAAGCAGCACGGCTCCGACCGGGAGAGCAAGAATGCCCCAGGGCGCCCGCGCGAAGTCGAGCGGCACGAGAACTGCCGTAATCCCGAACGCGAGGGTAAGCGCCACCATGGCGGATCCCACGATGGTGCCGAGCGCAATGCCCGCCGTTCCCTCGTAGCTCGCCACGGCACCAACGGCCAGATTTTCGGGATCGAACCCGATGAACAGAACGCTGATGAGAAAGGCCGACATTCCAAGTCGATGTGATACAGCCCCCGTACTGTCCACGAGACGCTCCGCGAAGAATAGGACGAGTAGCAGTCCACCGACAAAAAGCCCGAGCGCAGGGAGCACCGACATGCAGACGCTCATTGCCAAATCGAGCACGCGCTCCGTCGTCCACAACCGATCTCTCAGTCTGTCACCGTGACGGTTCCGCGGGCGATGAACGCGTTTGTGTAGCTCTGGCTCACGAACTCAAGGGCCTCTTCCGCCGCGCCTCGCCCGGCGAAGGCCCCGATCCGCACGCGGTAGTACGGCTGTGTATACTCGACCACGATGGGCGGCTCTTCCCCGAGGACGGACGTGGGGGCGTCGTCCTTGTTGCGCTCCCACCACTGACGCACCTTCTCCCGAAACGCCTGCGCGGCCTGTTTGTCCCGGGCGGAGAAGACCTGAACGCGAAACCCCTCGACAGTTCGCTGCACGCCGCGTGCGGCCTGGCCCTGCATCAACTGCCCCGGCACCTGATGCACGACCTCCACGGCACGCTCGGGCGGACGAGCCTCGTAGGCCGAGGGGTCAAAGGTCTCGTACTGAGCCACCGAGGGCTCTTCCTCTGTCGTCTCGGGCGCCGGCTCGGGCGACGGCTCCGGCGACGGCCCGGTCTGCTCCGTCGTCTGGGACGATCCGCTGCAGGCGCAGAGCCCCACAGTCAGCACGAGGATGACGAACAAAGATCGGTACGACATGCGGAACGCGTTGTCTGACAAGAGACCTGAATCTGTATTCCGAGCGACGGCGTCCAATTCTCAACGCCCAACGGGATGCCATGTAGTTTTGAACTCGACGAACGGCGTGATCCAGTAGGGCGACTGGCTATCGTCGGAGCGCCATCCGGCAGCTCCCCGGTTGGGCCGAAACTCCAGGCGCGTAACGCTCTCCGCCCCCTCCCGCTCCAAGATGGTACGCTCCTCGGTGGAGGCGCCCACGCTCAGGATCGCATTTACGTCGCGGTGCCCCCCCACGTGCTCGCGGAGCTCCGATCGGTGCCCGGTGAGAATGTTGACGACCCCGCCCGGAAGGTCGCTCGTGTCGAGCACCTCCGCGAGGTCGAGCGCGAGCGTCGGGGCTTCGTTGTCGACGATCAAGATGACGGCGTTGCCCGGCACAAGGATTGGCGCCATGCAGGAGATGAGCCCGAGCAGCGGTGCGTTCTTCGGGCAAAACGCCGCCACAACGCCCGTGGGCTCGGGCACCGAAAAATCAAAGTGCGAGCTGGCCACCGGGTTGACCGTACCGAAGACCTGGGCGAATTTGTCGGTCCATCCCGCATACCAGACCAGTCGGTCGACCGCAATGTTCACTTCGGCCTCCGCCTCCGCAGCGTCGTATTCAGCGGTCTCGACCAGGGTGTCCACGAAGGCCTGTCGGCGGGACTCCAGCATCTCCCCCATTCGGTAGAGAATTTGCCCCCGGTTGAAGGCGCTCCGCGAACCCCACCCGCCCTGGGCCTCACGGGCCGCCACCACGGCGTCTCGAAAGTCCTTGCGCGACGCGCGACAGATGTTGGCCACGAACTCGTCTCG
>PXSY01000093.1 GCA_003023125.1 Bacteroidetes bacterium QH_10_64_19 | reverse complement strand
CTCCCGGAAGGAGGGGTGCTATGGCACCCTTCATAATCTCATGCGCGGTAGGGAGTTGCAAGCTCATTTTCGCAGACCCCCAGTAGAGCGAGCCGACGCAGTGATTCGAGGCATACAGTGGCTTTCCGTATCTTCCTTTATTCCAAGTACCTTCGTTGATTCGCGGACCCTCCCAGGAGTTCGAGACTCATTTCGGTCGGCGAACGCCCGTTCTCCTCGAAATGCACAGGCTCCAACGCGGGACCGCAGCCACAGATTCATGTCCGCTACCCGTCGGCCTCCGGGAGTGCCACCCGTCGAAACCGCTCAATCTCCTGTCGCAGGCGCTCCCGCATCGGTGCCAGCCGCGGATCGTCGTGCACCCGCGACGCCTCCAGCACGGCCCGATGAAACCAGTGCTGCGCCTCGGCGTCGCCGCTGAGAACGGCAAAAATGTCTTCGTCAGCCTCCAGACTCTGGACGATCGACCAAAGGTTGTGAATCTTGTCCGCCAGGCTAATGGCAGTCGCTTCCGGGCTCCCCGTGCGGATGTTGTCCAGGTAGCCTTCCTTTCGCTCCCGCCAGGGACGCATCTCCCCCTCATCGTCGAGCTTCTGTTCGGACACCTGCGCCACGAGCTGGGTCACCTCGACGCCCATGGCGTCGCGAAGTTGCCTGCGCCGGAGGCGCTGCCCGTGCTTGTTCCGGTCCTCGATCGCGTCGTGCAGATAGGCGGCGGCCACCACCGGCTCGTCCCAGCCCGCACGGCGCACGATGGACGCCACGGCGGCCAGGTGCGAAATCACCGGGGTCTGAATTTCGTCGTCCTCAGGCCTTTCGAAGGCCGGGTCGCGCCACACGCTCTTGCGATAGGTGCCGTCGTGCCACTGCGCCGACAACTCGATGGCGTGCTCGATCAGCGGACTGAACAACGTATCGGGTGCAGGCACGTCCGTCATGGCAGCGATGGTCTGATCCTTGACAATTATGATCCCTCGAACGCAGTCCCCCTCCCTCCGCAGTCTACAGGTCCACGACCTGATGCTCGGATGTGTCAGTGTGGAGCCGATCCTGGAGGTCGTCGATCAGGTCGAGACTGTATTTGTTCAGATAGTAGAGGACGTTGATCATCCGCTCCTGAAGGCGTCCGCTCGGCCGAAGGTTTGCACGAGCCTTTTCGAGCTGCGCACGCACCTCGTCCTGCTGCCGCTTTTCGGCCCGGACGACCTTCTGCTTCAGGGCTTCCATCTCGTCCACGAGGGCCGCGCGCGTCGCCTCCGCTGAGGCGCCCAGGGTCCGATCGACGGCCTCGACCTCGGGCTTGAGGGCATTGATGGCCTGGTGGATCTGAGGCAACGTCTCCGAAAAGGCAGCGTCGACGTCGACCTCCATCGTCTCCACGACGACGTCCTGGAAGAGCGCGTCGAGATCGGCCCCGAATGCTTCCACCGACCGGTCGTATTTGTCGAGCACCTTTTGCACCTTGCCCTCGACGAGACTCACGCTGGCGCGGGGATGGATGAGGGGCATCTCAAGCCCCGCCCAGTCGTACACGTCCCCGTACTGGGCGAAGTAGGAGACCTCGCCGGGCCCCGCGACATAGGCCGCCGTGGGCAGCAGGTGATCCTGCATGAGTGGGCGCAGAACCACATTGGGGCTGAAGCGCTCCGGATCGTCGTCGAGGCGGGCCAGCAGGTCGGCCCGTGAGAATGTGCGGTCGGTGCCCCGAAACCGGAAGGTGTCGTCATCGCTGAGGTCAATGGGCCTGCGGGCCTCGTCGGCGAGCCAGAAGAGATTGGTCGGACGGGCTGTTACCTGCGCGTGGTACCCCTGATCGCGAAGGACCTGGGTGGTGGCGTCGATTCGAGCGGACGGGACGGTCGGCTCCTCCAGTTCGCGGCGGAACAGGGGACGACTCAGGGCCTTGAGACGCGCGTCGTCCGGATTGACGAAGACAAGCCCCTCGTCCTCGAACAGCGAGCGCATCAGCTGCGCAAACGCGTCCTCGATTCGGGTGCCGGGCCGATACGCCGCCCGCACGCGCTCCATAACCCCCGGCTTAAAGTCGGACGGCGGCAGGACCTCGTCGAGACGGTCGAGGCCCTCGTGGATGGCATCGGTCAGGGCGAGGCGCCCGACGGCCCCGGGGTTGTCCTCAACCTCCGGCTCGTAGGAGAGCGGAACCACTTCGTTGCGGTGCAGGACGTGGGCAGTAGCAATCTCCTCGAAGTCATGGTCCTCCCCCTCCACCCAGAAGACCGGCACAACCGGACGTCCCGTCTGCGCGGCCCACTCCTCTGTCAACTGGAGCGTCGTAATTGTTTTGTAGATCGTGTAGAGCGGGCCCGTAAAAAGGCCCACCTGCTGCCCCGTTACAATTGCGATACTCTCCGGATCGCGGAGGGTCTCGATGTGACGCCGTGTGGCGGTCCCGAGGCCCCAGCGCTCGTTCTGATCGAGCAGCGTGTCGGCCAGCACGCCCCGGTCGGCGGGGCGGCGGGCCGCCGCGTCGGCCGCGTCGCGCCGGGCGTCAGGGTCCTGCCAATCGCCCGCGTAGAAGTCCGATACAGCGTCGAAATCGGTACAGTAGTCGAGGAACAGGTCCGGGAACGCATCGAGCGCGGCGGGCGATGCGCGGCGGACGGCAGTCTGAACGGACGGGGGCATGCAGGAAGCGGTTGGAAGTGGGTGTGCTTAGATGTGTGGGTGCTCGGACACCCCTGATGTTGCACGACGGGGAGACGCTGTCGCGGGCCAATAAAAAACGGCGAAGCCCCGAGGAGGTCCCTCGAGGCTCCGCCGCAGGGGTTCGGTTCGACCGGACAGGATCAGTTCTGGTTTTGCTGTTGCTCTTTCTCCAGCCGCTGGATTTCATCGCGCAGCTCAGCGGCCCGTTCGTAGTCCTCTTCTTCAACGGCCTCCTCCAGTTTTTGCTGCATCTGTTCGAGCTCGGTTCCAGACGGCTCGTCCTCCCCCGTGCCTGTCGTCTCCTCAGCCTGCTCGGCCAGCGAGGAGATGTCCGACTCGTCCTCGGCCACGATGCCCGCCTCGTCCAAAACCATGGGCGCAACGAAGATGGGCGCATCGACGCGTACGGCAAGCGCCACTGCGTCGCTCGGGCGGGAGTCGAGTTGGTGCTCTTCGCCGTCGTGGCAGTAGCGGATCTTCGCAAAGAAGGTTCCCTCCCGAAGTTCGTCGATGACGACCTCCGTGACCTCCACGTCCACCGCCTCGAACGTGTCGCGCAGCAGGTCGTGCGTCATCGGACGCGGGGGCTGAATTTTCTCAAGCTCCAGCGCGATCGCTTGCGCCTCGAAGGCCCCGATAATGATCGGCAGGCGGCGATTGCCCTCGACTTCGCCCAGCACCAGGGCATAGGCCCCTCCGCTGGACGGGCTGGTGGAGAGACCAATGATATCGACCCGAGTAAAGTCCATCGTGAATCTCGTTGGGTTCGTTTCGTTTGCTCTTTTGCCCCTCCGCCCTCCGATGGGCGGGAGCGGACATACGTACCTCAGCGATCGTGCAGATTTGTCCGTCTCTCTAAAGAGGACGCTCCTCCGACGTCGTGCCGTACACCCCCTCCGTGTGAAGTGATCGTTCCAACGCACCCAGAAACGCGTTGTTCTCCGCTTCGGTGCCGGCACTCACCCGCAGATAGCCCTCCAGCTCTGGGTATCCGCCCATGTTGCGAACGAGCACACCCTGATCGGTCAGCCGATCCTGCAGTGTGTCGGCCGGCACTGGCGTCGTGAAAATCACGAAGTTTGCCTGCGACGGCACCGCCTCGACCCCGTCCATGGCCTGAAGGGCCCCGGTGATGTCGTCGACCGACGACTGAATCCGGCGGATTCGCTCGTCAATGAGACTGGGATGCTGGAGCACCGCCAGGGCCGTTTGTTCGGCAAACCGATCCACCATGAACGGCAACCGGGCCTTCATGAGCTCGCGGACCACGTCCGGATGGGCCATGAGGTAGCCAAGCCGCATCCCTGCGAGCCCGAACCCCTTCGAGAGTGTGCGCAGAATAATGAGGTTCGGGTGATGGTCCAGCAGATCTACGACGGTGCCCTCGGGATTGAACTCGACGTACGCCTCGTCAACCACTACGAAGCCGGGACTTGCCGTCACGATCCGCTCGATCTCCTCGACCGTCATGGCCAGCCCGGTGGGATTGTTGGGCGTGGTCAGAACCGTCATGGCCGCCTCCGTCTCCACCACGGCCTCCAGAAGGGCCTCCGTGTCGAAGCTGAAATCCTCCCGCGGGGGAATGCTCGTGAGGTCGGCGTCATAGAGCCGCGCCACCTTGTCGTACAGCGAAAACATGGGACGCGGGAGCACCACCGGCGCTCCGGGATCCAGGAGGGCCAGCCCGAAGGTGTAGGTGATTTCATTGGAGCCGTTTCCCACAATGATCGACTCCGGATCTACCCCGTCGTACTCGGCAAGGGCGTGGCGCAGGCGATCGGGCTGCTCGGTGGGGTATCGATTAAACTCTCCCTGCTCGAAGGCACTGAGCAGTTCCTCCTTCAGCGCGTCCGGGAGGTCGAAGGGGCTCTCGTTCTGGTTGATCTTCACGTCGATGCCACTCGGGGCGTCCACCACGTACTCACTGCGGTCCCGGACGGCAGGCCGGATTTGCGCAAGCACGCTGTCGACAGTGCTCGGAGAGACATCCGCAGTCATAAGCCCGGCGATTGATCTCAGGAAAAGTGGGACGAATACGCACTGAACGTACCGCTACGACGGCACAAGGTCCCCGGGTCACGACTTTTTCGAACCCGACCCGTCGTCGTCCTCGCGGTCGAGCCGCACGCGGATAGCCTCAGCGTGTGCCTGCAGGTCCTCCGCCTCGGCAATCGTCGCGATCTGAGCCCCCGTCTGATCGAGCCGCTTCTCGGTGTACGAGAGCACCGATTGAGTACGCACAAAGTCATCGACTCCGAGGGCGGAGGCGTGGCGGGCCGGGCCGCCGGTCGGCAGGACGTGATTGGGCCCCGC
>PXSY01000088.1 GCA_003023125.1 Bacteroidetes bacterium QH_10_64_19 | reverse complement strand
AGGCCGGGGACGGTAATGCACTCGTCGGTCCAATACGCAAATTGATCGAGGCGCTCCACCACCTCGGACGCACTTACGCTTGATGCTCTGGCACTTGCAGTCATGAGAAAGGGGAGATCTATGCACGAGAACAATTAGAGAGGGACGTGGAGGGTCTGTGCGGGCACGCTGCCCAAACGGAGGAGCTTCCGGAGGTCTTTGCTAGATGCGAACAACTGTTCCGGCACTTAGACCGGATCAGTGCGGTCATTGTTCGCAGCACGAATCCCGGAAACGAATGTTTCGTCAAGCCTGAGTTTTCGCACCAGACGCCAGCTTCTTAAGGCTCAACCTGTAGGCCCTGCCGACTTTCGTGGAGGGCCTGAGCGGATGCCTGAAGGGCCTTCCGCTCGTCGTCGCTCAGCTCGGGGTCTACACGCTTTTCTACTCCCTCGAGCCCGACCGCGCACGGAATGCTCAGGCACACGTCTTCGATGCCGTATGCGCCATCGGGCCGTGTGCTCACCGGCAGCACGTTCTGCTGATCCTCGAGCACGGCGCGCACGATTCGGGCGATCACCAGGCCGATGGCCGTGTCCGTGTGGCCCTTCAGGTCGATAATTTCGTAGGCGGCGTCGCGCGCCTTCTCGAAGATCGCCTGCATCGTATCGGGATCCCACGACGTCCCCAGCACATCTTGTTCGTAGATGTGCTGCCCCCCAATCGTGGCGGTGCTCCAGATGGGCACCTCCGAGTCGCCGTGCTCGCCCAAAATGTAGGCATGCACCGAGCGGGGGTCGACGCCGTAGTGGCGCCCCAGCAGCGCCCGGAAGCGGGCCGTATCCAGCAGCGTGCCCGTGCCGATGATGCGGCGGTTCGGGCGGCTGCTCAGCTCCTGAGAGACGTAGGTCAGCACGTCGACCGGGTTCGTCGCCACCACGAGAATGGAATCGGGCGCGTGCTTGTCAAGCTGAATAATAATCTCGCGGAAGATCTTCGCGTTGCGCCGGAGCAGATCGAGCCGCGTCTCGTCGGGCGACTGCTGACTTGCCCCTGCCGACAGGACGACGATCTGGGCGTTGCTCAAGGCCGGGTACTTCACAGCCCGGCACGTGATGCCCCCAACCAGCTGTTGGCCGTGCATGAGATCCATGGCCTCCCCCTCCGCCCGCCGACTGTCCTGGTCGAGAAGGAGGATTTCACTGGCGAGGCTCTGATTGAACATGGCATAGGCCGCTGCGGTGCCCACATTGCCGGTGCCGACGATGCCGACGGTGCGTCGTTGAATCATGGCGCGTTATGCGTTGAATCTATCGATTCGAAATGAGACGCCCGGGCCACCACCAGGAGATGCACGGCTTGTGGAGGCATGGGCGCAGGGTCTGCCCCGGAGCGCACACACCCGCTCACCCGGCGAGGATGATAAGGGCAATGGTGGCGAGAAAGCTGAGGATGGCAATGAGGGACACGGTCAGTGAGAGCGTCCGGCTGGTTCGAGCCTCTAAGGCCGGTCCAGCGGCCCGGGCCGACGCCTGGGGGTCGGCCGCCTCGGGCGCAAGGTCGTCCTCCTCCGTCGCCGGCGGGGCCACGGCAAAGGGTACGGGACTGCTCCACGGTCCCGGGTCAGCAACTCGGAAGAGCGGCCGGATGCGCCAGTAGTACGTGGCCGCCTCTACGGGAAGCACATCGTAAAGCGTCACCGATGTCGTCCGGTCGACCGCAAAATCGACGTGCGGATCCGCAATATTCTCGGTCGGGGCCACCTGCAACTGATAGCCCGATGCTTCGGGGATGGCTTCCCAGGAGAACGGCACGGCGCTCTGATCGACGGGCGGATCCTCCATGCCCTCGGGCTGCAGGGGCACTGGGGCCGCGTCGACCCGCAGGGCCGCGTCTTCGGCCTCCTGCTCGGCCGCGGGAACGGCAAAGTGGGCCGGCTCGCTCCAGACGGACCGCTCCTCCGCCGTCTCTGTCCGCACGCGCCAATAGATCATGGTCGCGCCGTCGGGCAGCACCGTCCCAAGCGGGAGGGCCGCTCCCCGCTCCCGCATGTCGTCGTAGAGGATCGACTCGAAGGCCTCCGTGCTCGCCACCTGCACCCGGTAGCGCGTCGCCCCAGGAATCGGCGTCCAGCTAAAGACGGGCGGTTCCGTGTCGACCGGGCGCCCCGCCACCGGCCGTGTGGGGGTCGGCGCCGGAAGGGCCGGAGAAGACGATTCCTGGTACGGAGTGGGCGTGGACATGGTTGCACAGGACGTTGAGCGAAGGCAACGATCAGTACGATTTAAGGTAATGGCGAAGCACGACGGCGTCCATCCGCTCGACAAATCTCACGCGCTCTACGAAATGGACGACGCCCCCGGTCCGAGGCGGGCGCGAGCAGGGACGTCCCGAAGGCCCGACAGAGGAACACCGGGCACGTCACGCGCCCCAGAACACGCTCCGTTCCGTCTCCGGGAACCTCGTGGGACCGGGCGTCGCCCCCGTGCGACGCGAGCACCGGAAGGTCAATGTTTTTTCGACCGACGAACCGGGCCACTTTATCGACCGCGTCTCCGTACGCGAGGTGGGCGCGAACCCTCACATCCGCGGCATCTCGCTCCCGGTGAAAGGACTGGAGCCGACGCCGTCCACGGTGCTCCGATAGCGGCGTGTTGCCGAGAGACAGTCGATCCGTTGAGGCAAGGGCGACATATGGGAGCGAGTCAACGACGTGCAGCGCGTGAAGGGTCGCTTCGTACTGGCGCGCGAGAGCGACGCAAAAGCCCGAGCCATCCTCGATACGACCGTCGACGGCATCATCACGATCGACGCGGCGAGTACGGTCGAGTCGTTCAACCAGGCCGCCGAGGAGATCTTCGGCTACGACGCCGAGGAGGTGATTGGGGAAAACGTCAAGATGCTCATGCCCTCTCCGTACCGCGAGCGGAAAAGCCCGAACAGGCAGCCCCGGCCGCGTAGACGGGCCGGACGGCAGGCAAACCGTGTCGCCTGTCAGGGAATTCCCCACAGACGGGGACGACAGTGCCTGCTACGAAGAATGTGCGCCGACCCGTACTTTCTCTTTCTCCAGGGGCAGTTATTCTGTGCCCACAGTCCCCGAACAGGAGTCGTCGGGCGGCTCCCCGTTCGCCGCTCCTCGCAGTTCGTTTCTGCCGACCAAAAGCCCTATTTTCATGGAAAACATCGTCCTGATCGATGACCATCCGCTTCTCCGGGAGGGACTCGCCCAGACCATCGAGGCCGAAGCCGACCTCAACGCAGCCGGGCAGATGGACAGTGCCGGGGAGGCGCTAGCCGAGATTGAGGACCTGGCCCCCTGGCCGTCGTCGACATCTCCCTGCCCGGCATGAGCGGCATGGAGCTCATCAAGCACCTCCAGTCGCGCGTTCCGGACATGCAGATTCTCGTCGTCTCGCGCCACGACGAGACCCTCTACGCAGAGCGCTGCATCCGGGCTGGGACCCGCGGCTACGTCATGAAGCAAGAGGCGGGCGACGACATCGTGAAGGCCATCCGGAAGATCTTCAACGGCCGCATCTTCGTCAGTGAAGAAATCAACGATCGACTGCTGCAGAACATGGCCGAAGGGGCCGTGGGCGCGTGATACAGTCGCCCCTCGAGGTGCTCAGTAACCGCGAGCTGGAGGTTTTCGAGCCGACGGGCTAGGGGAACTCAACCCGCGAGATTGCCGAACGGCTGCATCTGCCCGTCAAAACCATCGAATCGTATTGGGCCCGTATCAAGAAGAAGCTCAATTTCGACTCCGCGAACGAACTCATGCAGCACGCCGTGCAGTGGGTAGAGAGCGAAGAGAGCTCGTAGTCGCGGTTCGGCATAGATGTCCGCGACCGCAGATGCTTTTCTACGTCTCGGTCGGACGACGCTCGCCGATCCAACCCCCCGGAAAGGAAAACGACCCTACTGGTTCTCCGACGTTCGCAAGCAGAATTGGCACGACCTCTCAGTCGATGCTGACTTGAAAAGAGAAGAACGGGAGTCCCCCTCATCCCAAGCTCCTCCCTGCATTCCACGCGCCCTCTTCACGCCTCATGCCGCCTACGATGCTCAACGTTGACACGATTCTGTTCCCAACCGATTTCTCATCCGTGGCCGAGGATGCGTTTTCCCACGCCGCCCATCTGGCCCTCGCGTCCGGGGCGACGATCCACGTCTTTAACGTCGTGACCCCGGACGACGACACCGATTCCAACCCCATGAACTTTTTGCCCGGAGACGCGGTCGGGGACAGCGAGATCGGGAGCGCCGTCCCCCAGCGGATGGAGGTGCAAACGGTCACGCAGGAGCGCGGCACTGTGCCCGTGGTGTACACCCAGACGGACAGCGCTTCGCCCCAGACCGCCATCGTCGATCACGCGACCGAACACGAGGTCGATCTCGTGGTGATGGGCACGCACGGCCGCAAGGGCATGGACCGTCTGCTGAGCGGGAGCGTCGCCGAGGCGGTGGTGCGGCAGGCCCCGTGCCCGGTATTTACGGTGCTCGCCTCGGAGGAAGAGCACACCGACGCGCCCATCGATCGGGTGCTCGCCCCTGTCGACCTGTCGGAGCAATCCTCCCTCGTCGTGGACCACGCTGCGGGGCTCGCCGAGGCCTACGGCGCCTCCCTCGACCTGCTGCATGTGGTGGAGGAGGCGGCGTTCCCCACCGCCTACGGCATAGATCCGCTCACTCCCGCTCGTCCGGATGTCCAGAAGCGGGCGCGGGAGGCCCTCGAAACCCTGATGGCGGAGCTCGACGACGTTTCCGGCCCCGTGAACACGCACGTGCTCGCCGGCCATGCGGCCCGGGACATCGTGGACTTCGCCACCGAACAGGCCGCCGACCTCATTGTCATGGCCACACATGGCCGCACAGGCCTCCAGCGCTTTCTCATCGGCAGCGTCACCGAGAAGGTAGTCCGGAGCGCCCCCTGCCCGGTCTTCACCGTCAAGAGCTTCGGCAAATCGCTGGTGCCGCGGCGAGAGCGCGAGGCGTAGAGCG
>PXSY01000087.1 GCA_003023125.1 Bacteroidetes bacterium QH_10_64_19 | reverse complement strand
TGGGTCGACATCGGTACGCTCGTTGGCTCGTTTGGGCTCTTCTTTACGCTCTTCCTACTGTTCCTTCGGTTTGTGCCTATGGTAGCCATGGCCGAAGTCAAGGGCGTGATGCCGCAGGCCGATCCCCATTACTACGACCACGGAAACGGGCACGCTGAGGGCGACGGCACCCCGTACATCGAACCGGCCGATCCGGCCCTCGCGGAGGCCTATCGCGGCGCCGGGGCGGACGAGGGGGGCGATGGGGCTGTCTCTCCATAGTGCATCCGACTGCATCACTGTTTCCAATTGTGCACCGCGCACTGCCATGTCCATCCCGCTCGTTCAAGACATAAAGGCGCAACTCGGCATTTTCGAGAGCGATGCCGACCAGGTCCATGGCCTGCTGGCGGAATTCTCGGATCCCGGGGCCCTGCTACACGCCGCCGAGGCGGTGCGGGAGGAAGGGTACAGCCACTTTGACGCGCACAGTCCGTTTCCCATCCACGGCATGGACGAGGCGATGGGCCTGGGCAATGCCGTGGGGGTCGGCGTCCTCACATTTTTCGGTGGGCTGACGGGCTGCGCCGGGGCTTATCTGCTGCAGTGGTGGACGGCCGCCGTGGACTACCCCATCAACATCAGTGGGAAACCGTTCTTCGCGGTCGAACCGTCCGTGCCTATCATGTTCGAGCTCACCGTGCTGTTTGCGGCCTTCGGGGCGGTGGCAAGCATGCTCGCCCTGAACGGCCTCCCGCGCCCGTACAACCCGCTGTTTTACTCCGACCGCTTCGAGGGAGCGACGGACGATCGGTTTTTTCTGCACGTTGCCGCCAGCGACGATCGGTTTGACGTAGAAGAGACCGCCGCGATGCTGCAGGGGCTCGGGGCACGCCACATCGAGCTCGTGAAAGACGACGGCACGGCCGATGCGTGAGACGTTTCCGGATTCTGTTGTCTGCATTCTTCCTAGACTCGCCTGCACGATTCATGCGACGCTCGTTTCTCACCGGACTGGTGCTCGTCGCCCTGCTTCTGGCCGGGTGTCGGGGGACGCAATCGGACAATCCCCCCTTCCACATGAACCTGGACATGGACTTCCAGCAGAAATTTGGCCCCCAGGAGGCCAATCCGTTCTTCGAGGACAATGCGGCCATGCGGGCGCCGGTGCCCGGCACGGTGCCGCGGGGAGGGCTCCGCAACAATTCGGCGCTCTACGAAGGACGTACGGAGGCAGGGGACTACGTGGATCAGGTGCCCATTGCCGTTGACCGGGCGGTGCTGGAGCGGGGAAAGGACCGGTACGAAGTGCACTGTTCCGTGTGTCACGGAAAAGCTGGCGCCGGGAACGGCATCATCATGCGGGGGGACTACGGGTACGCCCCAGCTTCTAGCTACCACATCGATCGTCTCCGCGACGCCCCGGACGGATACCTGTACGACGTGATCGCCAATGGGGTGCGCAACATGCCGGCCTACGGGCAAAAAGTGCCTGTGCAGGACCGCTGGGCCATTGTCGCGTACATCCGCGCCCTGCAGCGCAGCCAGAATGCGACGCCCGACGACTTGCCGGCGGACCAGCGGATGGAACTGGTAGAGGGGGAACCCGACGGGACACAACCGACAGCGGCGGAATGAACGTGATGCGTGAAGCGTGAGTCGTGACGGGTTGACTCCCTCACGGTTCACGCATACCTCTCAGACTGTAGGTAACAAACAGACGATGTGCTTACCAATCCGCTTCCGCACCCACGGGAGTCCGAACTGATCTTTCGACGCCATGGCCGACAAACCTCATCGAAGTTCTATTCTGGAGTGGCTGGTCGACCCGATCCAGTCGACGAGCGATGACGCACAGCGGGCATACCGGTTCGTGGGGGACCGTCGTGCCTGGCTCGTTCCGCTGGCCTTAGGCATTGCGCTATTGGTGACTAGCGCCCTGGGCCTTTGGCAAAGTCCAGGGGACTTTTACTTCGCCTACCTCGCAGGCTGGTCGTTCCTGCTGACGACGGCGCTCGGCGGGCTCTTCTTCTTGGTCTTTAATCACCTTACGCGGGCCCACTGGAGCGTCGTTATTAATCGCATCAATGAGTCGCTGGTGTGGGCCTTCCCGCTGCTCCTATTATTGGGAATTCCGTTGCTGTTCGGGATGCACGACCTGTACCACTGGACCCACGAAGAACTCTACGACCCAAGTAGTCCGCAGTACGACGAAATTCTGGCGGGCAAACGCGCCTACCTGAACGTGCCGTTCTGGTCGATCCGCATTGTCGTGTACTTTGCGGCGTGGACGCTCCTCTCGTATCGCCTCTACACGTTCTCACTGCGCCAGGACGTGGATCCGAACCCGTCGATTCAGAAGAAACTGCGGAGCACCAGCGCCTGGGGCCTTCCGCTGCTGGCCGTCACCACGGCCTTTGCCAGCTACGACATCCTGATGTCGACCGACCCCCACTGGTTCTCCACGATCTTCGGGGTCTACTTTTTCGCTGGGGGTATTCTCTGCGCGGTCGCCGTCATCTCGCTGGTGACAATTCTGCTCCAGCGAACCGGTGGGCTGCTCCAGGGAATCGTTACGCCGGAGCACTATCACGATCTGGGGAAGTATCTCTTCGGGTTCGTCGTCTTCTGGGCGTACATCGCCTTCAGCCAGTACATGCTCTACTGGTACGGTGGCATTCCGGAAGAGACGGTGTGGTTCCAGCATCGGCTGGAGGGCGGATGGGCCTGGCACAGCGCGTTCCTCGTGCTCTTCCACTTCCTAGTGCCGTTCGTCGTCCTGCTGCCGCAGTTCACGAAGCGGGCCATCCCCACCATGGCGTTCATGTCGATCTGGCTCATCGGGATGCACTGGGTGGATCTGCACTGGGTGGTGGTGCCGGTGCTTCGCGACAGCGCCGGATTCCATTGGCTTGACTTCACGTGCTGGTTGGGTTTGACGGGAATCTTCGTCGGGGGAGTGGTGTACCGACTGGGGCGTCATCCCCTTGTGCCTCAAAACCATCCGTCTTTGGGCAAGTCCCTGCAGTTTGAGAATATGTAGGGCCGTTGTTGCCGACTGATGCCTCCGGTCTGAATAGGCCTGGGTCGCTCTTTTCCGTCGATTTTCACCGAGGACGGTGACCCTCTCTCAAGCCCCCTGCGTTCATATTCCCAGTTGACTAACCACCTTGTTTGCGATATGGATTCTGAAGGAGAGGCCCTCGCGATGCCGTCTCTCGCGGCTCCCACGGACGCTGTGTCTGTAGACGGAAGCGAGGTGACGTTTGTCTGGAATCCGGTAGCAGGAGCTAAAACGTACCACCTCCAGGTGGCGCCGACGGCCCAGTTCACGGATCCGGTTCTTGATACGGACGTGGGGGCAAAGACGGCGGTGACGGTGGGCAATCAGTTCCCGACCGACGGCCAGACCTTTTTCTGGCGCGTCGTTGCCGAGTCGGAGGCCGGAGACACCGAAAGAAGCCCCGTGGGGAGCTTTCTCGCGGCCACAGAGGCCGAGGCCGGTGCGGAGGCCCCGTCTCCGGACGATGAGGAGCCGGTGACGGACCTCGCTCGTGCCGCCCGGCGCGAGGCGACGAAGGACACCTTCGATTTCGAAGATCGGATCGAGAAAGAGAAGGAGCGGGGAGTGGCCTACGAAGGCGTGGCGGCGAGCCAGATCATGGCCATCTCGGCCTCGATCATCTTTGTGGTGCTCGTGGCCACCGCCATTCTGTTTGGCTGGTTCGATCAGGTGAGCCAGAATCAGCAGTCTGTGGCGGCCAATCAGCAGGAGTACCAGCAAATTCGACAAGCTGAGCTGGAGGCCGAGCAGCAGCTTCAACAGTATGGCGTGGTCGACCAGGAGGAGGGGACCTACCGGATTCCAATTGACCGGGCCATGGAAATTATCGCAACGGAAAGGTACCGGGAGCGGCAACAGCAATCGGAGTAGTTTGATGCTCTAGCACGTGGAGGCGTCGTTAAGGCCCCTCCGCCTCCCCACGCCCCTTGCGTGCGAATGGACGTTTTTGTGGGAAAAGAGGAAAAAGTTCGTCCCATCAACGATCAACCGAGACATGGGTGATTTTTGGCTTCCCGAAGCGGCGTCCACGATGGCGTCGGAGATCGACAGCCTGTTCAACTTCGTGAACGCCGTCAGTGCCATGCTGCTCTTCGGCGTCGTGGCGGCGATGCTCTGGTTTGTGTACCGCTATCGGCGGCAGGATCCTGCGGAGCGTCCCGTCCCTGTTCAGGAGAGCAAGGTGCTGGAGATTTCCTGGATTGTGATCCCCACGATCCTCGTCCTTCTGGTGTTTAACTGGGGCTTCAAGTCGTTCGTGGCGCAGAAGACCACCCCGCCCAACGCCTATGAGATTCAGGTGCAGGCACAATCCTGGAACTGGCTGTTCGAGTATCCGAATGGCGCGCGGTCGGACACGCTGTACGTGCCAGCAAACCGGCCGGTGAAGACGACCATGAGTAGCCAGGACGTGATCCACAGCTTCTTCGTCCCGGCGTTTAGGGTAAAACAGGATGTCCTGCCGAACCGCTACACGTCCGTCTGGTTTGAAGCTACCGAAGAGGGCACGTATGATCTGTTCTGCACCGAGTACTGTGGCCGAAACCATTCCGAGATGGACGCTACAGTGAAGGTCGTGTCCCAGCAGCGATTCGACGAGTGGGTCGAAAGCGCCGGGACGCCGGACGACATTCCACTTCCAGAATTCGGAGAAAAGCTGTACTCCCAGCAGGGATGTCAGGGGTGTCATAGCCTGGACGGCTCCAAAATGGTGGGGCCCACCTGGGAAGGCCTATACGGCACCACTGGTCACGAACTAGCCGATGGCTCGAAGGTTACTGTTGATGAAAATTACCTTCGAACGTCTATTTTGAAGTCGGGCGCCCAAATCGTTGAGGGGTATCAGAACGTCATGCCCTCGTACGCCAACCTTTCGGAGCGAGAAGTGACCGCCCTCGTTGAGTTCATGAAAGAGCAGAGCGATAAAGAGCCGCCCCAGGAGTGAGCTCCTGCAGGTGTTTCCG
>PXSY01000086.1:2533-3648 GCA_003023125.1 Bacteroidetes bacterium QH_10_64_19 | reverse complement strand
AAGGGGAGGATCGGCGGTTGGGTATAACAGGAGGGGAAGCGAACGAGAAGACAGCGATGTCAACGTCTAGCCATTGTTACACAGAGGAGCAATCCGTCTCGACAGGCAGCACAAACTGCCATTCGTCCGGGAGGGCTTGGATGAGAGCGGCACACCGGGATGTCGATCTGGACGTAATGTTAATGAGTACACGCATCCTATTCAACGTGCTCCACCGACTGCGGCGTCCACGCGGGGCGGTGGGGGCGCTCGGGGGATTGGGCTGGGCGGCTGCCGTGTCGCTGGCAGCGTCGGGGTGTGTCGTGTCCGGCCCGGACGTGGTCGTGTCGGGCCCGTTGGTGCGGCACGCGCCGAGCAGAAGACACAGGAGGCCGAGCGCGCAGGTGCTTCCGATGAGCATGGGGCGGAGAAGAGGCATCGGGCCGACGAGGGGCTTATACCAATTACCGGGGATCACTATGCACGGCACCAATCGCTCCGAATCGGTTTTGAATGCCTCCCTCGATCGGCGAAGATTCCGGCCTAGGGGCCGGGATGAACCAGTTCTTTTGGGAGAGCGCTTCCTGTAATCGAGAGAGCTCAAACGTGCACGCTCGACGCACGGTCCGGCGGCATCTACCCCAGCCGATCGGCGAGCGCCCGTGCTCGGCGCCGGCTCATCGACAGCGGGTCGTCTCGGGCTTCCACGTGCACGGTGTAGGTCCGGCCGGCCTCGCGCTCGACGCGCTGCACGCGTTCCACGTTGACAATCGTGGAGCGGTGGATGCGGGCAAAGTGGGCGTCGGGCAGGCGGTCCGTCCAGCTAGAGAGCGTGGTGGACGTGAGGGCCGTCGTGCCGTCCGTGAGGGCGAGTTCGGTGTAGTTGCCGGCGGCGTCGATAGAGACGATCTCGCGGATGCGGATGAAGCGGGGCCGCCGGCCCTCTTCGTAGAAGAACATGTCGTCGTAGCGGAAGGCGTCCGGGTCGTCATCTTCGGGTGCGTCTGGACGCTCAGGAAAAGCCGTGTCGGTCGTGCGGGCGCGCTGGAGGGCCTCGGCGAGGCGGTCAGGATCCAGCGGTTTGAGCAAGTAGTCGAGCGCGTTTGCCTCGAAGGCCCGGATCGCGTATTCGTCGT
>PXSY01000086.1:0-2491 GCA_003023125.1 Bacteroidetes bacterium QH_10_64_19 | reverse complement strand
CGCTCGTCGTCGACGATAAGGACGTGAAGCGGATCAGGCATGGGAGTCAAAAGCGTCCATGTCGATTTCGATGCGGGCACGCACCCAGTCGTCGTCCTCGGTGACCGTGAACTGATGCTGCTCGGGGTACCGGGCCTCCAGGCGACGCCGGACGTTGGCGAGGCCCGTGCCGGTGCCGTCTTCGGCGTCGGTGCCGCGCCAGTGTCCCGTATTGGCCACGTCGATCGCGAGTGCGTCCTGGACGAGCGCACCGGCGACGCGAATGCGCAGGGGCATGGGACTCGTGTGCTGGCCGTGCTTCACCGCATTCTCCACGAGCGGCAGCACCAGGAACGACGGCACGACCACCGGCGCGGCCTCGTCGGCCAGATTCACCTCGACGGCGAGGTCGTCCTCGAACCGGATTTTTTCGACCGCGAGGTAATGCTCGGCGGCCTCAAACTCGTCGCGGAGGGGGGCATCGAGGGCCTCCTCGTCGAGCAGCGTGTAGCGGAGGAAGCCCGACAGCTCACGCACCGCGGCCTTCACGCGCTGGGGATTCTCGTCGGCCAGGGCGCCGATGGTGTTACGACGCCGCTCCTGGGTCTGTCGGGCGTACCACTGGGCAATACTCAGGTACACGCCGCTCCAGACGAGCAGGAGGACGGGAAAGGCCGGGGCGCTGGACAGGAGCGAGCCTTCGCCGGGGCGGAACGCGCCGGACCTGGTGACGGGGACGACAAATGGATCGACCCATTCGACGCCCCACGCTTTGACCTGGTACCACGCGAGCCCGAACGCGAGGCTGGTGCCGAGGGCGATGAGGACCTGCTCTACGGGCCGCCGTCGGGATAGTCGGAGCGCGCGGTAGAGCCCTCCGAGCAAGGTGCTGAACAGAAGGCCGCTCCCCGAGGCGACCAGGGTCTGTTTCCACAGGATGTCGCCGAACGGCTGGTACGAACGGAGCGTCAGGTAGTAGGCAATGCCGTAGAGGACCCACCCGGCGAGATGCAGTCCGACGAGGATGAAGGGGCGGAGCGAGGAGGCGGGGGCCTCGGGGGCGCGGGGAGCGTCCGGTTGGCGCGTGGAGGCAGGGGGCGAGTTGGTCACGGAGGAGGCGTTGCTTTCGGAATGACACACGGGTCAAAAAACCCAGGCGGCCGCGGAAAAGGAAGGGAACCGGCGGCCGTGTCGCATTCAAATTGGTGAGCGGGCGATTTCGTTGATGAACGGGGCATCTTGTCCGCTGGATGCTCATATCGTTGAGCAAAGTCCACGGTCGAAGCTTTGTCGAGTCTGTTTGGCGGACGCCCTGTGGCCTGCGACTTCGTGTGGGAGCGGGAGGACGTGAGAGTGGGCCTGTGGGACCCGAGAAAATGGTCGTGGGAGAAGAAGTGCATGAAGTGCCGCCCGCCTGGAGGACTTAACGGATCGGATCGCCGTCTCTTTTCGCCTCTCTCTGTCACAGTTCACGTCTGAACGCATGTCGTTTCCGTTGCGGTTTTCCGTCCTTCTGGGGCTCGGCCTCGCGTTCTTCGGCGGTACGACGGTCTCTGCACAAGAGGTGGTCGTGGGATCGTGGTCGGGGACTTTGAAGGCCGGGGGGATGGACATTCGAGTTGTCTTCCACATCGAGCAGGGCGAGGACGGCCTTACCGCCACGATGGACAATCCCGATCAGGGGGCGACGGGAATTCCAGTCTCCAATGTGACTGTAGCGGGCGACAGCGTGACGCTCGCGACGTGGATTCGGGCACGAACCTCGGCGGACTGACGGCCGGCGGCGGATCGACGCAGGCCTACGTTCGGCTCGCTGGCTTCTGCACGGCGGTCCACCGTCCGCGGTTGGCCGTCCTACTGAGAAATTTCGCTCTATTCTTCAACATAGACTATTCTGTACTCCGAGATGCACTATTTTTGGTCCCATTCTTCCACGCCCATGCGATCATCGCTCTTCATCGGCGGACTTCTCGCGCTCCTTCTCATCGCTCCCCGTCCCCTCCCCGCTCAATCGAACGAACAGGCCGTAGAGGCCGCCAAGGAGGCCGCGCAGGAATGGCTCGCGCTCCTCGACGCCGGCAAATACGAGACGACCTGGGAGGAGGGGGCGACGCTGATCAAGTCGAAGATGACCGCGGAGCAGTGGGCCGCTCAGGTCCGACAGGCGCACGCGGCCCTGGACAGTCTGCGCTCGCGCTCGCTCGTGGCGGCCCGCTACGCGACGGACATCCCGAACGCGCCGGAGGGGGAGTACGTCGTGGCGCAGTACAAATCGATGTACGGCGCGAAGGAGACGGTCGAGACCACGTACTTGAAGAAGGACGACGGGATGTGGCGGGTGGCCGGGTACTTCGTCAAACCGGCGGAGCAGTAGCAGGGGAGCGTGCCTCAACCGAGAAGACAACGACATCCAGTTGGCCCGAACAGAGTCCACCGACGCGATGCGATACGAGCACACGCACGTTGGCTACGTACTGGGCGGCGCCCTGCTTGCTGGCCTGCCGCTCATCTA
>PXSY01000085.1 GCA_003023125.1 Bacteroidetes bacterium QH_10_64_19 | reverse complement strand
GACGGCAGCTTCGACCCGTGGAGCACTGCTTCCAGCGATTTCTCGGGCGGCTCGGCCGACACGTCCCCCGTCCGTTTCCCGGTGGGCGGCACAGCCACCCTGGCGGACCGCTGGCGCCTCTCGACGGGAGCCGAGGTGGTGCCGGCCGGCGATGACCAACTGGCCGGATACTTTGCACAGATTGCCTATCGGTTTGGGGGCTACGTAGAGCACATGTACGTGCGCCCCGACCAGCAAACCGACCTGTATGAATCCGCCGTGACTGCGGGGGTCAGCCTGCCCACCTCTCTTTCTGGCACGCGAATTGACCTAAATACCCGTGTCGGGGCTCGAGGGACAACGTCGAACTCCCTCGTCCGCGATACCTTTTTTGGGGTTTCGCTCCACGTGAACTTCGGAGAACGGTGGTTTACGCGGCGCAAGCTCCGATAACGGACGTCCACACACGCGGCCCCGGCGACGTTCTCGTCGAAAAAGATTTTCTGAAACCCGACGCCGAACGTCCAGTCTAATCCTCTAGCCTGTTCAAAATACCGGACAGAATCCGTCCCTCTACCATGTTTTCTACCGACGGTCTTTTTCCTACCCGCTTTTCGTCCCTTGGAGCGTTTCTCGTGGGCCTGTCACTGCTTGCAGTCGCTGCCCCCCCCGCCACGGCTCAGAACGGCGAGACGAACCGGCAGGAGAAGCTTATGCACTATAGTCTCTACTACGAGAGCTTCAAGAACGACAACTTTAAGAATGCCCGGAGCGACCTCTTGTGGATCCTCGAGAATGCCCCCGGCCTGCCCAAAAACGACGCCCGGAATTATCGGCGGGCCGTGAAGATGTATGAGGGGCTCGCCGAACAAGCGGGCGACGAGGAAACGCGGAAGGCATATCTGGACACGGCCGCGACGTACCTCACGTCGGCTCCCAAGAAGATGGAGCAGCAGGGAATCGACTATGAGCCGTACAAGTGGGAGCGACGGAAGGGACGCTTCGTGGAAGAGTATCAGGGCGTCATGCCTGACCTGGAGGGACTGGATTCGCCCGTGGCCCACTACCGGAAGGCGTTCGAACTCGCCCCGAATGAACTCAATGCCTATTACATCCAGCAGGTGCTTCAGTCACACGCGGACAATAATGAGCTCCAGAAGGCGCTCGACTTTGCCAATACGGTCGAGAAGAAGCGCGGCGACGACGAAGAAGTGGCCGAGTTGATTAGCTCCGTCCGTGAGGACATCTTCGGCAAGAATTCGCAGGCGAAAATCTCATACCTCAAGGAGCAGGTAGAGGCACACCCCGACAGCACCCAGTTGCTCACAGAGCTCTTCAACGCCTACAACAAACAGGGGAATGTGAGTAAAGCCTCGGAACTGGCGAAGCGTCTGACAGCGATGAATCCTTCGGCCGAGACGGTCCGGAAAATCGCGCAGATGCGCCTTGAAGACGGCCGACCGGAGGCCGCCCTGGAGGCGTACGAGCGCGCGCAAGAGCAGGGCGCTGAGCTTGAGGCGGAAGACCACTTCAGCCGCGGCGAGGCTTACCAGAAGATGGATCAGCTGGCAAGGGCCCGCCAGGCGTACCGAAAGGCTGCTGAGCGGAAGGAGAACTTCGGTCGGGCGTACCTTGCCATCGGTGACCTCTACGCTCGCGCCGTGAACAACTGCAGCGGGAACGAAATGAGCCGCGGCGACCGGGCGGTGTACTGGGCCGCTGTCGACAAGTACCGGCAGGCGAAAGAGATGGACTCGTCGGTTGCTTCCACGGCCAACAGTAAGATTAAAACCTACCGGCGCGTCTTCCCGTCGACCGAGGACATCTTCTACCGGGATGACTGGGAGGACGGAGGAACGTTCACCATCAACTACGGCTGCTACTCGTGGATCGGGGAAACAACATCGGTCCGCTCCTCTTCTGGCTGAGCAAGGCGGCATCCATGACGATCAGGCCGGCGAGCCGTTCAGGTTCGTCGGCCTTTCGTATGGCCTGTAACGGCCTCGTGCGTCATACGAGCCGCCGCCGGCCTCCAGTTTTGCGGGGGCGGACGCATTCCTCTTGTAGTTCTCGGCTCCGACCACGTAGTTATCGAATACGATGTGCCGGATCTGACACGTCGTCTCTTGCTCGACCGCTCATCTCATCCTCTCCCGCGCACTCTCCTCCCTTCTTGTGGCTTCAATTACACGCATCACTGCTCGTCAAGTCCTCGACAGCCGCGGCACCCCGACCGTTGAAGTGGATGTTACCACCGACGAAGATGTGCTCGGTCGGGCCGCCGTACCCAGCGGGGCCTCTACGGGAGAGTACGAAGCCGTCGAGTTGCGTGACGGCGACGACGACTACCACGGGCAGGGCGTACTCCAGGCCGTGAGCAACGTAAACGAGACAATTGCCCCAGAATTGCGCGGCATGAGCGTGCTCGAGCAGGTTGTGCTCGACGACGCCCTCCGTGCCCTCGATGGAACGGACGACAAGTCCAACCTCGGTGCCAACGCCATTCTCGGCGTCTCTCTCGCCGCCGCGAAAGCGGGTGCCGCCACCCTCGGAGTGCCCCTCTACCGGCACCTCGGACGGGCCACCGCCCGCACACTTCCCGTTCCCCTCATGAATATTCTCAATGGCGGCGAGCATGCCGACAACAACGTGGACATGCAGGAATTCATGATTGCTCCTGCGGGTGCCCCTACCTTCTCCGAGGCCCTGCGCACAGGCGTGGAGGTCTTTCACACACTTGAGACGGTGCTGCAGGACCGCGATTACAATACCGCGGTCGGCGACGAGGGCGGCTTCGCCCCCGACCTCCGCTCGAACGAGGAGGCCATTGAGCTTATTCTCGAGGCCGTTGAAAAGGCGGGCTACACCGCGGGCACGGATGTGTTTATCGCCCTCGACCCGGCCGCCGCCGAAATGGTCGAGGACGAGGCGTACGTGTTTTGGAAGAGCGACCCGGACACGGAGCGCTCCTCGGAGGACATGGTCGAGTTCTGGAGCACATGGGTCGATCAGTATCCCATTCTTTCCATCGAAGACGCCATGGATGAAGATGACTGGTCCGGCTGGACCATGCTCACGGACGCCGTCGGCGACGACGTGCAACTCGTGGGCGATGACCTGTTCGTGACCAACACGAATCGCCTTTCTCGGGGGATCGACGAGGGGTGCGGAAACTCCATCCTGATTAAGCCCAACCAAATCGGGACCCTGACGGAAACGCTCAACGCCATCGAGATGGCCCACACGCACGGATTCACGGCCATCGTGAGCCACCGGTCCGGCGAAACGGAAGATACGACCATCGCCGATCTCGCCGTTGCTACCGACACGGGCCAGATCAAGACCGGCTCTGCGAGTCGGAGCGACCGGGTGGCCAAGTACAACCAGTTGCTTCGGATTGAAGAGCAACTCGGCACGGCAGCCCGCTATCCGGGCCTCGACGCCTTTCCCCTCACGCGCTAACCAACCTCTCAGTTATGGATACGTCCGACCCGTCCGGTTCCCGCTCCCGAGTGTGGTGGGGCATCGGCGTCTTTTTGGCCGGGGTGTTCGTGTGGGTCCTGTTCTTCGACAGCCACAGCCTCCTGCAGCGGTACCACTGGCAGCAGGAACTGGAAGCGACACAGCGCGAGAATGCCGCCCTCCGCGAAGACATCGAGCGGCTGCGCACCCAGCTCGACCGTCCCCTGTCCGACAGCGCTGTAGAACGCATCGCCCGCGAAGAGTACGGCATGAAGCGACCGAACGAGACGATCTATCGCGTTGAGCCGGAGTAGCCCGTGGGCGGTCCGTCGTCAGCCATCCCATGACGTTCTTCCTGTCCGCTATTTCCGCTCACGCTCTGCCGATCACCCACCATCCATGAATGCTCATGCCATCGGTGTTGATTTGGGGGGCACCAATCTGAAAGCTGCCCTCGTGCACCGCGAGGAGGGCATTGTCGAACGGACGCAACGGCCGACAGAGGCCGATCAGGGGCCCGAGCATGTCGAGGACTCGATTGCCACAATCGCGGCGGACATGATGGACGCGGCTCCGTCGGGTTCGATTGCTGGTGTCGGCATTGGGGCCCCCGGCGCCGTCAACTGGGAGCGCACGACCGTGTCGAAGCCACCCAATTTCCAGGGCTGGACGTCGGTCAATCTCTGCTCGGCCCTCCAGTCCCGGCTGGACTCGTCCTTGTCGGTCATTGTCGAGAACGATGCGAATATGGCCGCCCTTGGCTCGGCCTACCACGGCGCGGGCCAGGAGGTCGACTCATTCATCATGGTCACGCTCGGCACCGGCGTCGGCGGCGGCATTATCTACCAGAACAAAATTTTTCGGGGCAGCACCGGGGGCGCTGGGGAGATCGGTCACATGACCATCGACTACGAAGGGCCGTACGCAAAATCGGGGGTGAGCGGTGCCATTGAGGGCTACCTGGGCCAGGAATTTCTTGTCCAGCACGCCCGCGACCGCCTCATCAACTACCCCGACAGCGCGATCCACGACCTGGTGGAGAGGGATCTGGACGACATTACGCCCCGGGTATTGTACGAAGCCGCCGACCAGGGCGACGAGTTCGCCCGACAGGTGCTGGCCTGGGCTGGACACAAGCTGGGCTGTGTGCTCGGCTCCGCCGTCAATCTGCTCGATATTCGGACCATTGTCGTCGGCGGAGGCGTTTCGGGAGCAGGTGCGTTTATTCTAGATCCCGCCCGCAACGTCCTTCCCCGCTTCATTACGCCGGGCCTTCGCGATGCCCTTCGTATTCGTCGAGAAGAGCTGGGCAACACCGTAAACCTCCTCGGGGCCGCCCGTCTGGCTTTCGAGGGCAAGCAGTCCCAGGTCGGCTCCGCGTAGAGCGTGCTCGGGGATGTGTGCCTGCCGCAGCGGCGCCGTGTGACCGAGCACACACGACGAGGGGGCGGGACGGATCAGCGTCTGTCCCACCGCGTGGCTACGTGCCGCCCTGTGCCGCGCAGGAGCGCCCCAGTGTTCCCGACTCCCTCCAGCAGACGGCCCACAATTCTTCACCCCCGGGCTCTTCGTCTCGTCCTGGTGCCGACGCTAACAGTTCCTCGGAGGGCGTGCAGTTCACAGCGTCCGACTCCCTGGTGATCCGGATGCCTCCTGACTCGGCGGACCGGGGCACTCTGCATGGACAGGCCCAAATGGACTATCAGGGCGCCACCCTGAAGGCTGCAACCATCGAGATGAATTTCGAGACGAGCAGCCTCCGGGCATCCGGCGCACCGTCCGACACCGCCAGCCCGGCCCGTCCCTCCTTCCAGCGAGGACAGGGGCAATCGTTTACAGGGGAGACCCTTTCGTACAACCTTCGCACCCGTCGGGGCCGTGTGGTGACGGCCCGGACCCAGCAGCAACAGGGCTACGTGCAGGGCGATGCTGTGAAGGTGTTTGAGGACAGTACGCTGTTCGTCCGGGACGGCTCCTACACGACGTGCGATTGTCCGCCTGGCAAAACCCCCTCCTACTCGCTGCGCTCCAATCAGATGAAGGTGGAGGGCGAATGGGTCTACACCGGCCCCATTCACCTGTACCTGTTCGACATCCCCACGCCCCTATGGCTTCCGTTCGGGTTTCTGCCCAACGTCTCGGGGCGACGGAGCGGCCCTCTTGCGCCGGACTACGGGCAGGACCGCCGGAAGGGCCTTTTCCTCCGCAACTGGGGCTGGTACTTTGCGATGAACGCCTACACCGACCTGCAGCTGCGGGCCAGCGTCTGGTCGAAGGGCAGCTTTGAGGTGAATCCGATTTTTCGCTACCGCAAGCGGTACAGCTACAACGGACAGGTCAACCTCACCTACCGACGGACCCAGATCGGCGAGGAGGAGGACCCCGACTTTACCAACCGGCATCGGGGCCAGTTGAAGTGGCAACACAGCCAGGACCTCTCCCCCACCGCCTCCATCCGCGGGGACATTAACCTGGCCACCTCGACGGACTTTGCGCGCCGCAACAGCAACAACTACAACGACGCCGTCAGCCGGGAGCGGCAAGAACCTGAGCGTGAGCGCCAACCAGCGCCAGCAGCTCCAGAGCGGAGAGGTGTCTATGACCCTGCCGACCCTGAACTTCTCGCAGCGCCGGTTCAAGCCGTTCGAGGTCGATCAGGCCGTGGGGGAGGACCGGTGGTTCGAACGGATTACCACCTCCTACGACCTCTCGGTGGAGAACAGCTACTCGTTCACGCCTCGCGATCCCGATCAGAGTCCCGACTCGGTGGACAGTACTCGCGTCTCTGAGATTGCCTGGTACGAGGCGCTCGTGGACCGCGAGAAATACCGGATCGCCACCGGCGACGACGAGCAGTTCGACTTCAGCGCGACGCACCAGATTCCGGTGAGTGCTTCCTTCCGGGTCAACCGCTACAACCTCAGCCTCAGCCCCAACATCCGCTACAACTCGGACTGGCGCATTAGCACCACGCGCCAGGTCGTGACCGTCCCCGACTCGGCCAGCCGAGACTCGATCGACATTCGGCAAAACACCGAGGAGCGGAGGGTCCAGGGCTTCTACGCCCGACGGGAGTTTTCGACGGGCATCTCCGCCAACACCGAGCTATACGGGCTTTTCCCAATCCGGGTCGGCCCCTTCCAGGGCCTCCGCCACCGGATGTCGCCGTCCCTCTCGTTCAACTACAGCCCGAACTTCAACACGCCGTTCTGGGGTCAGACGCGCACGCTCCGCTACGACGACGGGGACCCGGTGCGGAACGAACAGGGAGCGCCCATCCGGTACGACATCCTCACCGGAAACCGGGTGCGCGGGAGCAACGAGCAGCGCACCCTGAGCTTTCGCCTCGACAACGAGCTTGAGACGAAGCGCGTGCGCGTCGACTCGACCGGGGAGACGGAGGAGGACAAGTTCAAGCTGCTGGACTTTGACCTGGACGCCTCTTACAACTTCACGGCCGACGCCTTCAAGCTCAGCGACATCGGCCTCGGGGCCCGCACGACGATCCGCGACTTCAGCGTCCGGTCGTCCATGACCTTCTCCCCCTACCGGCTCCGCCGCACCGGAGACAGTGACAGGCAGCGCTTCCGGCGCGTCGACCGCTACATGTTCACGGAGAACCCCCTCACGCCGGTGCGCCTCACGCGGTTCAGCCTCAATCTCAGCGGCTCGTTCGACGGGGAGGGCGGGGGCAGTGGGGTGGGCACCCGACCCGGTCTGCAGTCGGGCGGTCGCGGCGGGCCGGGCGGGCGGGCCGGGCGGCAGCGCTCTGCCTCACAGACGGGCTCACAGACCGGCTCGTCCGGGGCCCCGCAAGGAGGGTTCGGCCCTCAAGGGTACCTCGACACGAACATTCCCTGGACCCTGAGCTTCGACTTCAACTACAGCTTTCGCCGGCCGCAGAAGCAGATCGAGAGCCAGACGGCGACGGTCAACACCCGGGTGAGCTTCGATGTAACGCCGCGGTGGTCTTTGGAGGGCCGCTCGGGCTACGATCTCGTCCAGAACGAGCTGGCGACCACGAGCATCAACCTCAACCGCGACATTGGACGCTGCCGGTGCTGGGTGATGTCCTTCAGTTGGGTCCCCTTCGGCTCACGACAGTCCTACAGCTTCAGCCTTCAGGTGAAGAGCGGGCAGTTGTCTCAGCTGCTCCGTCTCCAGATCCCAAATTCGGGGCAGGAGGGCCCGCTGGGCGGGTTCGGCAACCGGCTCCGCAACACCGCGGGCAACGTCGCCGGCGGTGGACGCGGCACCTCCTTTCCCTAACCTTCAGTGCTCGCCCGCCTCCCGACAAGACGAATGCGTTCGGCCTCGCTTCATCGTCGGGATGGTTTTGGGGCCATGAGCCTCCTGATGGGATGCGGAGACCCCGAGTCGGAGTCCTCGTCCTCGGAG
>PXSY01000084.1 GCA_003023125.1 Bacteroidetes bacterium QH_10_64_19 | reverse complement strand
CAATCGATCATACCGAGCCCTCGGTCTCCGCGAAGAGGGTCACGTCGAGTGGTTCTGGATCGGCAACCATGACGAGTACGAGCGGATGCTGTCTCGGCTTCCGTAGAGACTGAGCGGAGGCTCGACCCAAACGGTCCTATCCGAGCGCTCCGGAGAGGGCCTTCGCTTCTTCACTGAGTCGGTCGGCGGCCTCGAGTCCCTTCTGCCATTCCGAGGGAAAGGCTGCCCACCCGTGCAGCCCCCCCAGCATCGCCCCCATCATCGCCCCAGTCGTGTCGGCGTCGCCGCCCACCAGATGCCCAGCGGGGCGGCCCGCATGGCGGCGCCGTCCGTAGGCCGGTCGGGCACTCCGGACTCGGACGGCGCCCCCCCGTCCGCCAGGCGGTCGACGGCGGTCGTGGTCGTGCGCCCCCACCGGCGTGCCTCGGGGCGAAGACCAACGTACTCGTTCGCGACGGCCCCCGGCCACGCGCCCGGCGACTCCGGGTGCGCCGTGAGCGCCCGCACCAGCGCGAAGGTCATTTGGGTGTCGTCGGTCCACTGCCCGGCGTCCAGGTCGCCCCGCTGATCGTCGTCCCGGAACTCTTTGATGCCTTTATAATAGGTGCGCACGTTCGCGTGGCTGAGGCCCTCGACGGGCATGCCCAGCGCGTCGCCGACGGCCGTGCCGAGGAGGGCCCCGGTGACGGAATCGGGAGAGGGGGACGCAGTGTTCATCGGGCGGGGGCACGATCTGTGCGTAGGGGCGAAACAGGGTTCCGAGGATAGTGGACAGACAGTCGATTTTCCATCCCCGCATCGCTATCTTTCGATGCGCTCTCCGAAGCGCGGGAACACAATCGCGTTCCGTTCCTCGTCTTCCTCTCCCCCGATGGATTTGCTCGCCGGTGCCTGGGCTGTGTTTCGGAAGGACCTCCGCGTCGAACTGCGCAGCCGGTACGCGGCGAACACGCTCCTCCTGTTCGCCCTCGCGGCGCTCCTCCTCGTGGCGTTTGCCGTGGGGCCGCAGCCCCTGAGCGCCCGGGTGCGGGCCGCCCTGCTCTGGATCGTCCTCCTCTTTGCGGCGTCCATCGGGCTCGGCCGGTCGTTCGTGGCGGAGCACGAGGGCGGCACCGCGCTGCTGCTGCGCCTCCACACGCGAGCCGGCATGGTCTTCGCGGGCAAGCTGCTCTTCAACTTCGGGCTCGTGTCGCTTCTGACCCTCGTCGGCACCGGCGTCTTCCTGCTGCTGCTCGGCGTCTCCGTCGGGGCGCCGGGGCTGTTCGCGGGCACGCTCGCCCTCGGCGCCCTCGGCCTGACGGGCGCCACGACGCTGCTGTCGGCCCTCGTCGCCCGCGCCTCCCGCGGCGGGCCGCTCCTGCCTGTGCTCCTGCTGTCGGTGCTGGTGCCCGTGCTGGTGTCGGGCGTGGGCGCCACCCGAAAGGCACTGCTGGGCCAGGGGTGGGCGGCGGCGCAGGACGAACTCCTGACGCTCGTGGGCTTTGCCGGGGCGACGATCTCCGCGGCCGTCGTGTTGTTCGATTTCGTGTGGGACGAGTAGCCCCCACGGCCCGTGCCTTGAACGTTGAGCGAATTCAGCCGCGCTCCGGAAAGCCCCCACTTTCCGCGGCGTATCATCGCTCGGTATTGGTTTTTGACCCGTCCCCACCGCCATGTCTGCCAGTGTCCAAACGACCCGTCCAGTCAATCGTCGGCTGTACCGCGCGGTGCGGGGCGGCGTGGTGGTGCTGCTGACCGGCGTCCTCGTCGCCGGATTCGTGGGCGGCATTCCGCAGCTGGACATCCTCGAACAGTCGGCGCGCAACCTCTACTTCCACGTGCCGATGTGGTTTGCGCTGATGGCGGCCACGATCGTCTCGGCGTACCACTCGGCCCAGTACCTCCGGACGGGCGATCGCCTCCGGGACCTCCGCGCCCGGGAGGCCGCCCGGCTCGGGCTCCTCTTCGGCGGGCTCGGCATCGTAACGGGCATGGTGTGGGCGCGCTTCACGTGGTACGAAGGCACGGGGGTGTGGTGGAACTTCGACCCGAAGCAATCGATGGCGGCGGTGCTCCTGCTCATCTACGGCGGGTACTTCGTTCTGCGGGGCGCCGTCGACGCCCCGCGGACGCGGGGCCGCACCGCAGCGGTCTACAACCTGTTCGCGGTCGTGACGATGCCGTTCCTGCTCTACATCCTGCCCCGCCAGATGCCGAGCCTCCACCCCGGCGGCGAGGGCAGCCCGGCCTTCAGCCAAACCGACCTCGCCCCCGCCATGCGCTGGGTCTTCTATCCCTCGGTCCTGGGCTTCCTGGGGCTCTGCTGGCTGCTGTACACGCAGCGGGTCCGCCTGGCCCGGCTCCGGGAAGTCCTGCGGCGCAAGACCCTGGGGGAGGCCCACGGGCACAGAAGCGCTGATCGCTGACGCCCACGGCCGTGTTCCATCTCTGCTCTTCGTTCCACCCTGCCGTCCCCGCTGCGTCATGACGATTCACCCCCTGCGGCCTTCCGATCCGCCGTCCCTCCGGCCGGGGCAGGAGCGCCCGGACACGACCGCGGCCTACGACAGCACGTGGGCGGAGCAGTCCGACGATCCCATCCCCGAGGGCCTCGACCGCATCATGGGGCAAAACGGCAAGATCTACGTCGTGCTCGCCGTGGTGCTGATCATCTGGATCGGACTGGTGGCCCTGCTCTTCCGGACCGACCGCAGGATCGAAAAACTGGAACGGCGCGTTGACCGGTCCATTTCAGAGGATGAGTAACTTGTCTCTTTCCCCTTCGCTCGCGCTCCCATGAAGTGGAAGACCCTCTTCGGCCTGGCCGCCATGATTGGCTTCGGGACCCTCCTGTTTCTCAACTTTGGCAGCCAGGTGGGCGGGTACATGAGCTTCGACCAGGCCGCCCGCACGGGGGCCACGGCCCACGTCGTGGGCACCTGGGCGGCGGACCGCCCGACCCACTACGACCGGGCCCGGAACGTCTTCACGTTCTATATGCGCGACGAGGACGGGACGGTGCGGAAAGTCCGGTACAACAACCCGAAGCCGGCCAACTTTGAGGAGGCCGAGCAGGTGGTCGTAGAGGGGACGGTGAAGGACGGCGCGTTCGTGGCCGACAACATTCTCGTGAAGTGTCCCTCGAAGTACAACGAGACGAAGGGGCTAAAGCAGCAGGCTGCTGCACAGTCCTCCTCCACGTCCGAAACGCCCAAGTAGATCCGTCCTCGTGGCTTCCTCTTCGTCCTTCGACGATGGCTCTCAGGACGCGTCTTCTGCGGGATGGGCCTCCACATGGTGGGCACTTGTGCTGGGTGTGGGAGGAGCGGCGCTGGCGGCGGGGATCTTCGTGATTTCGCTCCCCTCGCTGCCGCCGGCCGCGCCCGACCATCCTCTTCCGGAGTGCTCCGCCCCCAACTGCGAGCGTACTTCCATCTCTTACGATGTCTCTACGGAGACCCTCTTTGCTGCAACCCGGCGCGCACTGAACGACCTTGATCCTGTTTCGCACCAGCGTGCTCCGGACTCGCTCCGTGCCTCAGCGGTGTACCGGGTGGGGGGCCTGTTCAAAATCCATGTACCCGCCGACCTGGCTCCCGAAATTCACAAACAGGAGCGTCCCGAAGCCGAGCATCGAGGCCAGGCCAATGATGGTCTTCCACTTCATGGGCGTGAAGGGAACGGGGAAAAACAGCGCTAATCATCTTCTGAAATGTGCCGGTCGAAACGCCGTTCCAGGCGCTCAATCTTACGGTCGGTACGGAACAACAAGGTCAAAAGGCCGATCCAGATCAGCAGCACTACGGCGAGCACCACGTAGATCTTGCCGTCCTGGCCCATGACACGGTCGAGCCCGTCCGGCGGTGCGCTGTCCGGCTGTTCCGTCCACGTGCTGTCGTAGGCCGACGTGGTGTCGGGCCGCTCCTGGTCCGGCCGGAGCGTCGGGAACTCGGACGGCCGGATCGGGTGGATGGTCATGGGCGGGCCTGCGCGTCGGCGTTCGTCGAGTCAGAGGGTGTCGAGGGGGGCAGCCGACGTGGGAGGGCGACTGCCGTCGTCTCGTTGCGGTGGGCGACAGGGACGCCTGCAGGCGGCTATGCGTCGGGCTCATTCTGGAGGCCCGCGGCGACCTCCTGTCGCTGCTCGCGGCGAAGCGCCTCTTCGAGCCACGCGAGACGCACCCGCTGCGTGTATAGCAGCCAGGCGAGGCCCAAGAAGGCCAGCACGGAGGGATAAAACACCCATCGCATCGCCGGGGCGAGGTCGGTTTGGCTGAACGCCGGACTCCCCTCGCCCCCCGGATGGAGGCTCGGCATTTGCCGCGGCAGAATATAGAGGAGGAATGGCATCGTCACGACTGCAAACAGGTTGTAGACAGCCGCGATGCGCCCGCGGGTGGCAGGGGTGTCGATCGCGTCCCGCAGGACAAAGTACCCGGCGTAAATGAGCAACAACACCGCAGCCATGGACTGCTTGGGGTCGAAATTCCACCACACGCCGGTGCCCTCGTACCAGGTAAAGCGGGCCCATACCATGCCGGTCACGATGCCAAGCCCGCCGAAGATGAGCGCCAGTCGGGCCGCCACGCGGGCCCGAAGATCCCGAATCCGAGCCCCGGATCGAAGGTAGCGGGCCGAGTGGTATGCCGAGACAATCGTGGCTGCCATCAGCGAAAACCACATCGGCACGTGGAAATAGAGGTTCCGCGCCGACTCTTCCAGAATGTCCAACTGCGGAATTGTCCCTAGGAATCCAGCGACGATGACGAGAGTGAGAACCACAGCCACCCCAATCTTCACGCCGCGGTACACGGTCGGGGCGGCGATGGAGGGACGCTCAGACGCGTTCATCGGCAGGGCACTCAGGGACACCTTTCATTGACAAACTATAGGATAGCCCCTACGATACTATGAATGTCGTCTTTCCGGAACGGGGGTGAATTCGGTCCGAATTGCGACGCTGAACGCCAGTGCAGGCCCAGCGCACATACGTGCCTGAGCCCCCGGACCGACGCAGTCGAGGCTCATCATGCGTCGCCGCTCGGCCCGACCGAGCTCCTGATGCAGT
>PXSY01000083.1 GCA_003023125.1 Bacteroidetes bacterium QH_10_64_19 | reverse complement strand
GATGCAGCGGCCGTACATGTTCAGCGAGTGGTGCTTGATGTCAAACTCGTAGATGTCGGCCACCATCTCTTGGATGCTCTGGAGCCGCGGGTCGCAGAACTCGAACAGCTCGTTGCAGTCCATGCAGATGAGGTGATCGTGCTGCCAGTAGCTGTAAGCCCGCTCGTACTTGGCCTGGTTTTTCCCAAACTGATGCCGGACAATGAGGTCGCACTCCAGCAGAAGCTCCAGCGTATTGTACACGGTCGCCCGGCTTACCTCGGTGCCGTCTTGCTTGAGGCGAACGTAGAGCTCGTCGGCGTCGATGTGATCGTCCGTCTGGTAGATTTCTTCGAGGACGGCGAAGCGTTCGGGCGTTTGCCGTTTGTTGCGCTTTTTGAGGAACGCCTGGAAGATGGAGCGGACCTCGTCGATTTTCTGTTGCGGGAGGGTCGACATGCCACTGGCAGACGTATGTGCGACAGCGAAAAGGACGGGGGCCGGCAGGGTCGGCGCGGTGGACAGACGGCCGATTCTCCGGAGCTTCCTCACGGATCGGACGAACCAGTGCTAGCCTGGGGGGTTCCGGTCGCGTCGTCTAGCAGCGCCTCCACGTCCGTCCGGATTGTGGCATGTAGGGCGTCGATGGAGCGGGTGCCGTCGAGGCGTCGGAAACGGTCGGGATGTTCGGCGGCGAGTGCATCGTAGGCCTCTGCCACGCGGTGGTAGAACGTCTGATCCTCGGCTTCCATCCGGTCGCCCTCGGTGGGGCCGTCGTCGCGGCGGGCCTGGGCCGTCTCGGGGTCGAGATCCACGAGGAAGGTTCGGTCGGGCACCAGGCCGTCGGTCACCCGTCGGTGGAACGATTGGAGCCATGAGGGAGCGGCCACTTTGCGGCCGGCTCCTTGGTACGCGGTGGTCGAATCGTAAAATCGATCACAAATGACGATGCGACCGGCGTTTAGGGCCGGACGAATGCGCTCTCCCACCAGTTGCGTGCGGGCCGCCGAAAACAGAAGCAACTCTGCCATCGGATGCACGTTTAGGTCCGGCTGTAGAAGAAGAGAACGAATCTCTTCGGACAGCTCGGTGCCGCCGGGCTCGCGGACGAGCAGGGTCTCGTGGCCTTGCTCTTGCAGGTGCTCGGCAAGAAGCTGGGCCTGGGTGCTCTTTCCGCTCCCGTCGATGCCCTCGAAGGTGAGAAGCAGCATGTGATGTGTGGGTTCAGACGATCGGAGTCGGTCCCGGGGGTGCTATCTGGCAGCGGGCACCTGGTGCCTTTTTGCAAGTTCCTGTGTGCAAGCATTATACTTAAGACGAGCGCGTCGGCCGCGGCCCGCTGCAGCGCCGCCCGGTGACGATCGTGCATCCTCCCGAACTACGTACTGCTGTGGTATGAACACGTTCGATTTCGGCTTCGACGAGTTTGAGGACTCGTCCCACGAGGATCCTCTCGAAAATCTCGTTGCCGCGTACGAGGAGGATCCGTCCTCGTACTTTGACTCCGGCGATCTTGAGGAGATTGCGTCATATTACTTTGAGGCGGGGGAGATGGAAAAGGCCCTAGAGGTCATCGATCACCTCATTGAGTTGCACCCGTACACGTCCGATGCGTGGATGCGGCGGGGCATTCTCCTCAACAACCTGGGCCGGCAGGAGGAGGCCCTGGAGGCGTACGAGAAGGCCCTGGACATCAATCCGACCGACACGGAGACGCTGATCAATCTGGGCATCACCCTCGACAGCATGGGACGGGTGGAAGAGGCCCTGGAGGCGTACCACGACGCCCTTTCGATCAATCCCCTTCACGGAGAGGCGCTCTTCAACCTCGGGGTCACGCTGGAGCGGGCCGACCGGCTGGAGGAGGCCGTCGATGCGTTCGAGCAGTGCGTCGACGTGTACCCGGAACATCCGGAGGTGTGGTACGAGCTGGGCTACTGTTACGACCGGCTCGAGGAGAGTGAGAAGAGCGTCGAGGCGTACGACAATCACCTCGACATCGACCCGTACTCGCGGGATGCCTGGTACAATCGGGGCATTGTGCTGAACCGATTGGGGCGCTTTGAGGAGGCGGTGTCGAGCTACGACATGGCCCTCGCGATTCACGAGGAGTTCGCGTCGGCGTATTACAACCGGGGCAACGCGCAGGCCAATCTGGGGGCGCTGGACGCGGCCATCGATGACTACGAGCAGGTGCTGGAGTTGGAGGGGCCGGATTCGGCCACCTACTACAACCTGGCGCTTGCCTACGAAGAAAAGAACGATCTGGACACGGCCCGCACGTACTACGAGAAGACGCTTGATCTGGAATCGAACTACGCGGAGGCCTGGTACGGCCTCGGCTGCTGCTTCGACGCGGAAGACAAGTTCGAGGAGGCGCTCGAATGCTTCCGGTATGCCGTCGATCTGAGGTCGAACGCGGCGAAGTTCTGGACGGCCCGGGCCGATTGTGCCTATAAGGCCGAGCGGTTCGATGAGGCTGCGGAGGCCTACCGGCATGCCGTCCGGATCGACGAGTCCGACGCCCACGCCTGGATGGGATACGCGGAGGCGCTTTTGGAGAAGCGGCAGCCCGAGGAGGCGCTCGATGCGTACCAGCGAGCCCTGGAGATTGACCCGGACAGTGCCAGCACGTACTTCCGGCAGGCCAAGGCGCTGCTGGCCCTCGGCCGGGCGGACGAGAGCATTCGAGCCCTCAAGACGGCGTTTCAGCTCGATCCGGCCAAGAAAGACGAGTTTCGACAGGCCTATCCCAGCCTCTACAACAACGACCGCGTCCGTCAGCTCCTCGACCTTGACTCGTAGCGTCTCCTCAATGGTCGTGGCCCGGTCGCGTCGATCGGCGCAGCGGCCCACTTCCTGATCCGTCCCGTTGTCTCGCATGTCCTCAACGCCGTTCGCCCTCGTCCGCTACCTGCTGTACGGCGTGTTGATGGGAGGCGCGGATGTCATCCCCGGTGTGAGCGGGGGCACCATGGCGCTCATCGTGGGCATCTACGAGCGGCTCGTGGGGGCCCTCAGCTCGGTCGTGTCGTTCGGGCTGGCGCTGCTACGGCTGGACCTCGATGCGGCTCGGACCCACTGGGCGGCGGTCCCGTGGCGCTTTGTTCTGCCGCTTTTGGGGGGCATCGGTCTCGCGGTTCTCGGGGGTGCGAGGGTCATTCCGCCCCTCATGGAAGCCTATCCCGCACCCATGCGGGGCCTCTTCTTCGGGCTCGTGGCCGCGTCGCTCTTCATCCCCGCCCGTCGCATTGAGCGCGTCACAGCGCCGCGTGCGGCCATCGGCGTGTTCTGTGCGGTCGGCGCCTTTTTCCTGACCGGGCTTCCGGCCCTCACCGTCTCGGACCCGAGCCTCCTTCGGGTCTTCTTCTCCGCGACGGTGGCCATCTGTGCCATGATTTTGCCGGGCGTGAGCGGGGCGTTTCTGCTGGAGGCGCTGGGCATCTACACCCCCACGCTGGAAGCGGTCAACGGGCTCGAATGGGGATACGTGTTCACGTTCGTCACAGGGGCCGCGGTGGGGCTCGGTACGTTCGCCAAGCTCCTCGACCTCCTCCTCTCCCGTCACCACGACGCGACCATGGCGGCGCTCGTGGGGCTCATTGCCGGCGCCCTCCGCGCGCTCTGGCCCTACGGGGCCGACGCCCGGATCCTGCGGGGCCCCGAGCCGGGAGAACCCATCCTGCCGGTCATTGTCTTGGCACTAGTCGGATTCGGGGCTGTGCTGGCGCTCGTGGTCTGGAGTTCGTCGGACGCCGAGAAGAAGACCCCCGCACCCGGTCCGTAGGGCGCATTCCTCCTCTCCCATCCCCGTTTCTGTGGTTCCACCCGATGCGTTGGTTGCCTCCGCTTGCCGGCCTCGCCGCTGCGCTCGCCGCCTTGGCGGGGTGTACGGCGACGCTCCCCCCTACCTCCTCGCCCACAGCCGCCCGGGTGGACTCGCTCCAGGCCGAGACTGCGACCCTGCGCGCCCGGCTCCGCCAGCTCCGCGACTCCCTGCAGCTTCGCGACGACGTGGCGACGGGGCAGTACGACCGCGACCTGCGGGTTCTGCAGGATCAGTTGAATCGGCTCACCTACGAGGCCCGGACGCTGCGGGACGGGGGACAGACGGTGCGCGTCCTCCCGGCCGACTCGCTGTTTGAGCCGGGCACGGCGACGCTCACCCCGGTCGGCAAAACGCGACTTCGTGCCGTACTCGCGCATCTGCAGGCGGCCTATCCCGGTCGGACCGTTCGGGTGGAGGGGCATTCCGACGACACGCCCCTGAGCGACGAGTTGCAAGAACAGTATCCCACGAACTGGGAGCTGGCCTCCGCCCGGGCGACGGCCGTCGCCCGACATTTGATCGAAAACAGCGACCTCGATCCTGGCCAGTTCCTGGCCGTCAGTTACGGAGCCACGGACCCGGTGGCGTCGAACCAGACGGCGCGTGGGCGCCGCCGCAACCGACGGGTGCGCATCGCCGTACTGCCGCCCCCGCGCGACTACTCCCGGCCCTTCGAAACGTCCTGGTGAACCGCTCGGTACCGCCCGACAAATTGAAGATAGCTCCGCGATCCGTCCTCGCTCGGATACACGCCGAACCCGTCGATCCGGTACTCCAGCCCCGAAGAAGTCTCTACGACGCGTTCCCGGAAGGTCTCGATGAGACCGGCCTCAGTGCGCCGGTGCCACACGAGGGCGCCATTCGATACACGACCCCGGTAGGTGATCGTCGTGCCGTCTGACTGGTCTACCTCGCAGACGAGGACGCCGTCGTCGTTTACATAGTTGCGCGCCGTTTTCTGCACGACGCGCCCGTCGGGATACCGATCCACCTGCGTGCCCACCTGCACGTCTCCGTCCCACCGGTAGCGATGCGTAGCCGTGATGGAGTCTACCTGTTCGCCCTCCGGGGTGTATGCGACGAACGCCCCTTCCCAGTGCCCCGTGAGTGGGTCCAGTGCCGCCCGAGGCGATTGGGCAGAGACGGAATGGGGGCTCGAAACGAAGAGCAGGAGGCCGACCAGTACACCTACCCATCTGTACGGTCGCCATCCACGGGGTCCAGCGGGGGAGAGGACACTGGCGGCAAGC
>PXSY01000082.1 GCA_003023125.1 Bacteroidetes bacterium QH_10_64_19 | reverse complement strand
GGGGATCCGTCGCAGAACGTGTGAACATGAGAGGAGAGGCGTCAAGAAGCTCCGGGATGCAGCCTGTCGCAAAAGAACCCGACGGGGGCTTGTTTTGAACTGTCTACCACTTTGAGCCGAAGATGCTCCCCTGTCGACAGAGACAGGAGGGACCGGACGCCAGAATCTGCTCTCCGAATGCGTTCAGAACTAGGTCCAGCAGGGAAGACGGATGCGCTGAGGCCCTGCAAGCAAAGCGTTCGTGCAAACCCTCTCTGAACGACAGACGGCACAAGGGACGAGAATGGAGTCCCCCGTTCACCCATACGGCATCACCGGCATGACATCCGGGGCTCTACCGAGCGGCGGGGGCGGAAGCGGGATCGTCCTGCATCGTGCTCGCTCGATACTTCTCGGTCCGCCGCTCAAGCTCACGGTAGCTCTCCGGGTTCATGTCCGGCATCAGGAAATGCATGGGATCGAGGGCCTCCCCGTCCTGATCATGCACTTCGTAGTGTAGATGTGGACCCGTTGACAGCCCTGAGTTTCCACTGTACGCAATGGTATCGCCCCGTTGCACCTTTCGCCCGGAATAAATGTCGTCCGGGATCTCGGATAGGTGGGCGTACCGGGTCATGTACCCCGCCTCCGGATGCTGAATCTCGACCACCTTGCCATAGCTGGGACTCTGTTCCGTGCTCTTCACGATCCCCTCCGCCGTGGCCATGACAGGCGACCCCGTGCGGAGAAGAAAATCAACCCCCTTGTGCATCTTGCGGACCTTCAGAATCGGATGCTGCCGCATTCCAAAGTTCGAAATGATACGCCCGTCCGCTGGACGAATGGCCGGCAGCTGCCGAAGCCGTTTCCGACGCTCCCGAGCAACGCGATAGAGCTCTTGGTAACTGGATTTTTGCAGACTCATCTGCCGCTCAAGCTTGTCGAGCTTCTCAGCTGTGTTTTTCAAGAGCGACTTGGTCTCGGCCTCCATTCCCTCAAACTGCTTGTACGGATCGGTGCCCCCAACGCCTACCTGACGGACGTCCTTTGAAATCGGACTCATCTGGAAGAGGCGGCGATAAAGCGTGCGATCCCTCTTGGCCAATGTGTCGAGCCGAGCCGAGAGGCGTGTCATCCGGTTGTTCACCTGATCGAGCTGACGTTCGAGAGCCGCGTTTTCGACCTCCAGCGCTTCCTCGTGGGGAGAGCTCACCCAGTGCCGATCCAGGCCCCAGACCAGGAGCCCGGCTAGGATGACGGCCAACCCTACAGTCTGTCCGACGTGCGCCAGGGCGTCTTTCCAAGTCGTTTCAATCTCTTTGAAGGAGCAGGTCTCCGGGTCGTAAACGTACCGTGACTCTCGGTTCATGACAGCGTCGTCTGTGCACATCCGGTGGGGGAAGAAACGGCGCGGCGGAGACAGTTCCGTCGCGACGGGTGGGCATGAGGGGCTTGCCTCTAACGCTGGAGGCGTTCGGCAGACATCGTGCTCGGATGATGTCTGCCGGAGAAAGGTTTGGGACGGTTTTTTCGGGTACATTTCGTAATACCGACGGGCAATATAGAAGGGATTCCCACGGCTGTCAACCGAGCCTTCGCAGCCGGCAGACTAAATGCAACTCTATTCATAATCTTGTTCGAAATACTCGATTCCACGACGCGGCATGGGCGATCCTTCCTGCTGAATCCGATTCCGGAGCCGCTCGGTGAACACCTCGGCGGGATCGTGGCCGTAGTGACGGAGCAGATAGTTCATTGCAATCACCTCGCAGATGACCGTGATGTTTTTCCCCGGCGTGATGGGCAACCGAACCATGGGAAGATCAAGTCCCAGGATTTCGTGGGTATCTTTCACCATGTTAATCCGCGTGTACTCCTTCTCCTCGTCCCAGAGCTCCATGTGGACCACGATCTCGATCCGTTTCTGAAACCGAATCGCCCGGATGCCAAACATGGAGCGGATGTCTACGAGTCCCAGCCCCCGGACCTCCATGAAGTGCTGCACGAGATCGGTCCCGGCACCCATGAGAATGGACTCGTCGCGCCGGGTTGCAATGACCACGTCGTCCGCCACGAGCCGGTGCCCCCGCTCCACCAGGTCCAGGGCCACCTCGCTCTTGCCGATGCCGGGCTCGCCGATGAGGAGAAGCCCGATGCCGTACACGTCCACCAGTGACCCGTGCACTGCCCGCTGCGGCGCAAACTGATCGGTCAGGAAGCTGCGGAGCGACGACATGAACTGCACCGTGGGCAGGGGCGTGCGGTAGACGGGAATGCCCGCCGCCGTGGCGTCGTCCACGAGCGAGGAGCTAAGGTCGTTGCCGTCTGTCACAACGATGCAGGGCACCGAGAACTGAGTCAGGTGCCCAAATGCCTCTGTCCGTTCGGTCGCGTCGAGGTGATGGAGATACTGCGTCTCGGTGTTGCCGAGAATCTGGACACGCTGGTGGGTAAACAGGTCGACGTACCCCGCTAGGGCGAGCCCGGGCCGGTGGAGGGTGCTCTCAGTGACCGTTCGGTCCGTCGCGTCCACCTCGTCGTTGACCGGCACCACCTGCACGCCCACGGTCTCGCGCAACTGGCGCACCATGAAGGCGACCGTGATCGACTCTTTCTGAAACGACTTGGGACGGTCCATGCCAGGAGAAGCGTCTACGGGTGACGCAAAACAGAAGGGCCGACCGGGGTCCTACCAATGGCTTACCAATGGCTTAGGGCACCTCCACGCTGCCAAGGATGCGCTCCACGAGCTCCGACGCGGCGACCTGCTCGGCCTCTGCCTCGTAGGTAACGACGAGGCGATGCTGCATCACGTCCATCGCTACCGCCCGCACGTCCTCGGGCGTGACGTAGGCCCGGTGACGGAGAAAGGCGTGTGCCCGGGCGGCCAAATTCAGGTTGATGCTGGCGCGGGGCGAGGCCCCATACTCCAACAGCGGCTCCAGGTCGTTCAGTCCGTACGCGCCGGGATTGCGCGAGGCCAGCACGAGGTTGACGATGTACTGCTCCAGCCGCTCGTCGATGTAGAGGTCATTGATAAGGCCCCGGGCACGCAGAATCTGGGCCGGGGACGCGACCGCACTCACCGACGCGGTCTCATTTGTGCGGGCCATGCGGCGCATGATCTCCATCTCTTCATCTTCCGTGGGGTACGTCACGTCGATCTTGAGCATAAACCGGTCCACCTGCGCCTCGGGCAGCGGATAGGTTCCCTCCTGTTCAATCGGGTTCTGGGTCGCCAGCACGAGAAACAGATCGTCGAGGTTGAAGGTGCGCTCACCAATGGTCACTTGTCGCTCCTGCATGCTCTCCAGAAGCGCGCTCTGCACCTTGGCCGGCGACCGGTTGATCTCGTCGGCCAGGATGACGTTGGCAAAGATCGGCCCTTTTTTGATCGAGAAGGTGCCCTTTTTCTGGTTGTAGACGAGCGTTCCCAGGAGGTCGGCGGGCAACAGGTCGGGCGTAAACTGGATGCGCTGAAAGTCCGTCCCGATGGCGTCGGAGAGGGTTTGCACAGTCAGGGTCTTGGCCAGCCCGGGCACTCCCTCCAGCAGCACGTGCCCGTCGGCTAGCAGGCCGATGAGCAGACGCTCGATCATGTACTGCTGCCCCACGACCACCCGGCCGATTTCGTCTAGTAGATCGTCGATGAACGCGCTCTCAGTGGCGATGCGGTCCTCGAGTTCGGACAGGTCATGTTCGGGCATCTGCGTGTGGGCGTGAGTGCGTGTGGGCGCGGGAGACGTGGGGGACGTACCTGCGCTCCCCGTCCCTCGATCCCTGTAATGTCAAAGCCATCCGGCGCGTTTTCCGATCCGCTACATATCGGGATTCTCTTGGGGTGAAATCACTCGCCTAGGCGGTCGCCCTCCGCAAGGGAGTATCCATTGAGGAAGTCCACCGCGTCGAGGCGCTGGCGACCCGGCTGCTGCAGGCGAAGGACGTCCACGGCCCCACGTCCGCACGCCACGCGGAGCCGATCGTCCGCCTCCAGGACCTCTCCGGGCGCCCCGGTGCCCTCGGCCCGCCGCGTGCGGTAGAGTTTCAGCCGCGTGTTTTCGTGTGTCGTCCAGGCCCCGGGGTAGGGCGACAGGCCGCGCACGTGATTGTGGACGTCCTCGGCGGATCGATCCCAGGGCGTCTCGCAGTCGTCATCGTGGATCTTGGGGGCAGGGGTGGCCTTCTCGTCATCCTGCGGGCGCGGGTCGACGGTTCCCTCTTCAATCTGCCGCACCGTCTCCACCACGGCCTCGCCGCCCAACTCTTTCATCCGGTCGTGCACCGCCCCGGCCGTCTCGTTCGGGCCAATCGACATTTGCTTCTGCAGGATGATGTCACCGGTGTCCACGGACGGCTCCAGAAAAAAGGTCGTGACTCCGGTTTCTGTCTCGCCCGCCATGATGGCGTGATTAATGGGGGCCGCCCCGCGGTACTTGGGCAGCAACGACCCATGTAGGTTGAATGCCCCATCCGTGGCGGACGTAAAGACCGACGGGGGCAGAATTTTGTAGGCCACCACGGCAATCACGTCGGGCGCAAGGTTGGCCACCGCCTCCGCAAACGCCGGATCGGTCACGTCCTCGGGCTGGAGGATGCGGTCGATGCCGGCCTCCTGCGCGGCCGTCTTCACGGGGGTCGGCGTGACCTCCTGCCCTCGTCCCCGTGGACGATCAGGCCCCGTCGCTACGGCCTCGGGCGTGTACCCGGCCTCGACGAGGAGGTTAAGGGAGGGCACCGCAAACTCCGGCGTGCCCATGAAAATGACTCTCATATTTGCGTTGGAACGTTGATGCGTTGAACATTGGATCGCACTTCAATGCTGTGAGTTGACCAGGGCTACCGGGCAAGTGCAGAAGGCTTTTTGCGCGAGATCCACGAAGTCGCAGGCCACAGAGCGTCCGCCAAACAGACTCTCCAACGTTCAACCTTCAACGCCCTTAAACAACCCTTCCACGAAGCCCTTGCGGTCAAAGACCTGGAGGTCCTCGACCCCTTCCCCCACCCCAATGTACTTGACGGGCACCTGAAACTGGTGCGACACCCCGATGACAACCCCGCCTTTCGCGGTGCCGTCGAGCTTCGTGAGCGCCAGCCCGGTCACCTCCACACTATCGATAAACTCCTCGGCCTGCCGCAGCGCATTCTGTCCGGTCGAAGCGTCGAGCACAAGCAACACCTCGTGGGGCGCGCTCGGAATCTTTCGGCCCATAACGCGCTTCATCTTGGCCAACTCGTCCATGAGCCCGCCCTTGGTGTGGAGACGGCCCGCCGTGTCGACAATCACCACGTCCGTAGCCCGCGCCTCGGCGGCCTCGATCGAATCGTACGCCACCGCCGCTGGGTCGGCCCCGCGGTTCTGCTTAATGATGGGCACGCCCGCCCGGTCGGCCCAGATCTCGAGCTGCTCGATGGCGGCCGCACGAAACGTGTCTCCGGCCCCCACCAGCACGCTCTTGCCCGCCTGGCGGTACTCGTAGGCCATCTTCCCGATCGTCGTCGTCTTGCCCACACCGTTCACGCCCACCACCATGATGACGTGCGGTTTGTTGGGGAGTGGCGCCTCAAAATCAGCCGGACGCTCGTCGGAGCCCTCGAGCATCAGCTTGGCAATCTCGTCCCGGATCATCTGGTTGAGCTCCTGAGACGATACGTACTGGTCCTGTTCCACCCGCGCCTCCACGTGGTCGATGATGTCGAGCGTCGTATCGACCCCCACGTCGCTGGTGATAAGAAGCTCCTCCAGTTCGTCGAGGACCTCCGCATCGACGGTGTCCTTGCCCCGCACCATGCGGTCGAGCTTTCCAAAAAAGCTGTTGCGGGTCTTGTCGAGCCCGTCTTCGAGCTTTTCCTGTTCGTCCTCGTCGTTCCAGTTCGTAAACTTGTCGAGAAAGCCCATAACGTATCGAGAGGCCGCTGGCGATTCGTGAGGAAGTTCGGAGGTGTGGAGGTACGTGGGTGTAGAGGTACAGAGACGCGTGGCACGTTGCACGTGATGCGTGACGCGCCCTCACGCTGGGCCCCCACGCGCCCGCGCCCTCACGCTCACACTGCACGCGCTACGCCTGCGCCACAGAGTCGGCCGTTGCCCCACCGGAGTCCTGAGAGGGCGGCGGACTCCGCACGACGGTGAGGTACCGAATGATATACAGGACAAATGAAAAGAGGAACAGACCCGTCGCCATCCAGAGGCACACCTTGAAGACCGGGGGATCGGCCTTCAAGATCACGCTTAGGATCGTGAGGGCCAGCCAGAGCGAGGCGGCCTTGCCGGCCCAGGCACTCATCACTACCTGCCCCGACCGCCGTACGATGGCGAGCCCCCCGAGAAGGATGGCCACGTCTCGTCCCACGACCACCCCAAAAAACCAAAGCGGCAGTTCGGGGGCGTTCGCAACAGCGGGCCGAAACGTAAGGGCCGTTACGGTCATGATGGCCGCAAACTTGTCGGCCACCGGGTCGATCACTTTTCCCCAGTCCGACACCGTGCGGGTCCAGCGGGCGATGCGCCCGTCGAACCAGTCGGTGAGGATGACCAGGACGACGAGCCCGAGCAGCCACCCGAGGGGTCCCCCCTGCCACAGAAACACGGTGATCGGGACCACCAGCACGAGTCGGAGTAGGCTGAGCGCGTTGGCGGCCGTCCAGAATCGTCCGAGGTCCGGTGCGTTCGGAAACGCCATCGAGTCGCCTGGTTCGTCAGAAAGTCTGAGAACCTGTTTGGCAGACTGTCTGAGGCCACCCCGGCGAGTACTCGGTCGCTGCGCTCCCAGCGCTGCGACTTCGTGGATCTCGCGCAGAACGGCTTCTGCACTCCCCCGGTAGCGCCGCGCTACAAGGGTCGATTGGGCGCCGTTCGTGCGCGTCGCCCACTGTGTTTACTCGGCTGTGCCTCGTCAGTCGCTACGCTCGTGTCGGCTGTTCATCCGTCCACCAAACAGGTTCT
>PXSY01000110.1 GCA_003023125.1 Bacteroidetes bacterium QH_10_64_19 | reverse complement strand
CCGAGGATGCGGAGTCCCCTGCTCCTTGGACCGACGACGAAGGTGCCGAGGACGCGGAGCCTCCCGCGCCCCAGGCCGACGATGCAAGCGCCGGAGAGGAAGAGAAGGACCCTCTCGTGTCCTGGGCCGATGCCGAAGACCCCGACGATACGGACGCCCCTGCTCCCGGAACCGGCGCCGAAGAGCCAAAAGACGAGTCGACCGAGGCGGACCCATCGGAGCAGAAGAGCAAATCGGAGAAGAAACGCTCCGATGATGATCGGGATTCCACGTCGGAGGAAATCGAAAAGATCTGGAGCATCCTCGAAGACATGGAGTGAGTGTCGGTCCCGCCTCGTCGCCCATGACTCTAAATCCTGCGGGACCGTCGGTGCGCAGCGCCGTTCGGCAATCTCAGTCTCCGAGCGTTCCGTCCGTCTCTCTCATTCGTCTCCGTCAACGCTTCCATTCGTATGTCTACGGCCTCCGATCCGTCCGCCCTTACCGCCGAAGGCACAGCCGCCTATCGGGGACAGGTGGAAGACGCAGCCTCGTCCCTCCCTCGTCCCTCGGCGTCCCTGACGGTCGGCGTGGTGCACGACACCGAGTCCGACGACGTGTTGGACGAGGCAACCACCGAGGCCACCGTGTCGTGCGCTGATATTCCGCACTTTCCGGCGCCCGAGGGAACGCTACGAACCGGCACCGTGGACGGAACCGGGCTCATCGAATTGAACCAGTCGCTCCACCTCTATCACGGCCACAGCCCTCGTGAGGTCACGTTTCCCGTGCGCATGCTCGCCACGGCTGGCGTCGACACGCTGCTCCTGACGACTGCGGCCGGAAGCGTCAACCCACAGTTCGAACGGGGGGCGGTGATGCTGCTGACCGATCACATCAATTTTCAGGGGCAAAATCCCCTCGTCGGGCCGAACGTGGAGGCCTGGGGCCCCCGCTTTCCCGACATGACCGAGCCCTACGATCCGTCCCTTCGGCGGAAAACGGGAGACGTGGCCCGCGAGCACGGCACCTTGCTCCGGAAGGGCATTTTTCTCGCCCTCCTCGGCCCCAATCGAGAAACGACGGCCGAGCACCGAATGGCGCGTCGATTGGGGGCCGACGCCGTGGGAACCAGTGTGGTGCCGGAGGTGATCGCCGCCCACCACATGGATGTCCGAGTGATGGCCCTTGCCCTTCTCACGAAACGACACTTGACGAACAACGGGACGCCCGCCCCCGCCAACGAGACCGACGATTCCCTCCACCGCTCTCGTCTGCATCGTCTTCTGACGGGTGTCGTCGGACGGCTGTCGACCGCCGCCCCTGCAACGTAGTCCCGTGGGACCCGTGCACGACAGCACAGCCCCACTGTAGGCCTCGACGGCCCCGTGACTCTCAGTTCGCACTCCCGCTTTCCTCGCAGTTCTCCGGTATGGAACCGAACGTCTCCGCGTCCGACGACTGGCAGGTGCACAAGTTCGGCGGCACCAGCCTCGCCGACCCGGATCGCATCCGGCACGTCGCTTCTCTCCTCGATGCCCGCGAGCCGCCCCTGACGGTCGTCGTGTCGGCCATGAGCGGCGTCACCGACCGCCTGCTCGACCTCGCCGACCTCGCCCCCACGGAGGATGCGGCCTTTGCCGACCGCCTTCAGGCGCTCCGCGACGACCAGCGGGCCGTCGTCACAGAACTGCTGACCGGAGAGACCGCTACAGCCACTCTCCGCGCACTCGACGAGGACGTGGAGGACCTGGCGGACGTGCTCCGGGCCACCCGCCTTATGGGTACGGCCCCTTCGACGACGCGCGACCTCGTCGCGGGCTACGGCGAACTGTGGTCGGCCCGGGTGCTGGACGGAGTGCTCCGGAGCAAAGGCATCTCGGCGGCCGTCTGCGACGCCCGCGAGGTGCTGGTCGTGACCCACGAAGAGTTGGGGCCGGTGGTGGACTGGCCGGCGACCCGGGACCGGTTTGCCGACTGGCGGGCGACCCACGCCGACGCCGACGTCATCGTAGCCACGGGCTTCATCGCAACCACGCCCGACGGGGTGCCCACCACGTTGGGCCGAAACGGCTCCGACCACTCCGCCGCCCTCTTCGCCGCGCTGCTGGAGGCGGAGGCCCTCACGATCTGGACCGACACGGACGGCGTCATGAGCGCCGACCCCTGCCACGTCCCCGATGCCCACCGCCTCGATGCCCTCTCCTACGAAGAGGCGATGGAAATGGCCTACTTCGGGGCCGGGATCATCCATCCCCGCACGTTGGCCCCGGCCGTCGACCACGAGATTCCAATCACGATCCGCAACACCTTCGCGCCCGATCGCCCAGGAACGCGCATCCACCTCAACGGGGACGGCGCCACCGCGGTCAAAGGCTTCTCCACCATCGACGACGTGGCCCTTCTCAACCTGGAGGGCAGCGGCATGATTGGCGTTCCCGGCATCGCTCGGCGGCTCTTCGACGCCCTCGAGGACAACGGGGTCTCGGTCATTCTCATCTCGCAAGGGAGCTCCGAGCACTCCATCTGCTTCGCCGTGCCGCAGCCCCAGGCCGAGGTGGCGCGCGAGGCGGCCGAGCAGGCGTTCTACGCCGAGCTGGATCGCGGCCAGATCCAACGGGTGGACGTGACGCCCAACTGCAGCATCCTCGCCGTCGTGGGCGACCAGATGGCCGGCACGCCGGGCATTGCAGCCACCTTCTTCGGGGCCCTGGGCGAAGCTAGCGTCAACGTGCGCACCATCGCTCAGGGGTCGTCGGAGCGCAACATCTCCGCCGTAGTGGACGGGGACGACGCCCGCCGGGCCCTGCGGGCCGCCCACGCCGGGTTTTACTTGTCAAACCGAACTCTCTCGATTGGCGTCGTTGGTGCCGGAAATGTCGGCGCTGCCCTGCTCGATCAGATTGAGGCCCAGGCCGAGCGCCTGCGCGAGGAGCAGGACATCGACCTGCGGGTACGCGGCATCGCCACCTCCTCAAAGATGCTTCGGGCCGAGCAGAGCCTCGACCTGTCGACCTGGCGCGACGCGCTGGGCCGACAGCAGTCGGCCGATCCGACCGACCTCGACGCATTCGTCAACCACGTGCAGACGGAGTATCATCCCCACACGGTGATTGTCGACTGCACCGCGAGCGAGGTCGTCGCCCGCAACTACGAAGCGTGGCTGGACCGCGGCAGTCACGTTATCACCCCCAACAAGAAGGCCAACACCGACTCGTGGGATACGTACCGGGCCCTGCAGGCGGCGAGCCGCGGCCCCGGTCCGCGCTACCTGTACGAAACCACCGTCGGGGCGGGCCTCCCCATCCTCCAAACCCTGAACAGCCTAACCGAGACGGGCGACCAGGTGCACCAGATTGAGGGCATTCTCTCCGGCACCCTGTCGTACCTCTTTAATGCCTTCGACGGGGACCGCTCCTTCTCCACCATCCTCCGGCAGGCCAAGGACGCCGGCTTCACCGAGCCCGACCCGCGCGACGACCTCTCCGGGATGGACGTGGCCCGAAAAGTGGTCATCCTGGCCCGGGAGATGGGCCTCCCGCTGGAATTGGACGAGGTGGAGGTGGAGGGCCTGGTGCCCGATGCGTTGACCGACGGTCCCGTCGATGCCTTTCTGGAGCGTCTGCCGGAGCACGACGCCGCCATGACCAAGATCCTCCGCGACGCCCAGGCCGAGAACAAGGTGCTCCGCTTCGTGGGGAGCGTGACGCAGGACGGGGAGGCCTCGGTCCGCCTGCGCCGCTACCCCGCGGACCACGCGTTTGCGCGCATCAACCACACGGACAACATCGTCCGCTTTCAGACGGATCGCTACGACGAGACGCCGCTCATCGTGCAGGGCCCCGGCGCCGGCCCGCAGGTGACTGCCGCCGGGGTCTTCACGGACCTGCTCCGGTTGATGTCGTGAGTTGCATGTGAGTGTTCGGGCGTGTGGGGACCTTGGAGCCAAAACGAGCCGGGCGGGAATCGGCAATTTCGAGAGGCTGGCGAGGAACAACGCAGTCGAGGCGAGGGAGAAAAGATTTCCCAATCACGATTCACGTCTCACGCGTCACGCAAAAATGAGAAAATGATCAAATCAGACAATGAAAAATGAGGTCACCGTTTTCGCCCCCGCCTCCATGGGGAACGTGGCCGTGGGGTACGACCTGCTGGGCAGTGCCCTCGACGGGTTGGGCGACCACGTGACGGTTCGCCGCCTTGAGGAGCCCGTCGTACGCATTGGAACCATCACGGGCCGCGTCACGGACCTCCCGACGGCGCCCTCCGACAACACGGCCACGGTCGCGCTCCGGTCGCTCCAGAAGACCGCCGATGTTGAGGGTGGATTTGAGGCGTCGATCGAGAAAGGCATTCCGCTCGGATCGGGACTAGGGGGCTCGGCGGCCTCGGCCGTGGGGGCGGTCGTTGCCGGGGCGGCCCTTCTCCCGGACTCGTGGTCGGCGAACGAGTTGCTGCCCCATGCTCTGGCCGGAGAGGCCGTTGCCAGCGGCGACCTCCACCCCGACAATGTAGCGCCCTGTCTGTTCGGCGGCCTTGTGCTCACCCGCGCGATGGACCCGCCGGACGTCGTGCCGATTCCTGTTCCTTCGGATGTCCGGTGCGTGCTGGTCCATCCCAACCGCGTCATCCCCACCCGGGAGGCCCGCGCCTGCCTGCCCGAGGAGATCCCGCTGTCCGACTCCGTGCGCCAAACGGCCCACCTCGGCGCATTCGTGGCGGGCTGCTACCGCGACGACCTGGCCCTCGTGGGACGGGCCCTGCGCGATCTCATCGTAGAGCCCCACCGGGCCGCGCTTGTCCCCGGCTTCGCGGACGTGCAGACCGCTGCGATGGAGGCCGGCGCGCTCGGATGCTCACTGTCAGGGGCGGGGCCCACCCTGTTCGCATGGTGTGACGGATCAGCCGCGGCGAAGACGATCCGCAGGGCAATGGTCGACGCCTTCGACCGGCACGACATTTCTACCGAGGCCTGGATCTCCCCCATTCCCTCCGAGGGCGCCCGCCTTGCGCCTGCTCCTGCCGATTCTCAATCACTGTAGAGTCGGATGCGGTAGAACCACGGACGTTTACGACTTCCTCTTCACTCACGCCCTCCCCCCACGCTCTCAACCCCCACGTCCGTG
>PXSY01000092.1 GCA_003023125.1 Bacteroidetes bacterium QH_10_64_19 | reverse complement strand
GCCGGGAGTCCGGGTCGGTGCGTAGTCCGACCCGTCCGACGCGACCAAACAGTCCGGACATTCGTCTTCCGCTATCCGAACTGAGAAGCGCCCAGTGACGATTGGAAGGGATCGCCTGAGCGGACGGAGACTCCTTCGTGGATCAACATCTGCCCCGCCCCCTCGTAGGGTCCCTAGGAGGTCGCTGGGGCGTCGTCCCGTGCGGCACAGATCCACGGATCGATGTCTCCGCCGCGAGTGATTCACGTCTGTAATGCTCATCCACCTATTTAATCCATCGTGCGCCCCGCGAACTGTGTGCTCAGTCTTATGCTCGTCGCGCTGCTCGCGGCCTGTGGGCCGACGACCGAGGTGCTGACACTTCCGGATGCGTCGGAGGACTTCGCCCCGGTGCCACCCGGGCAGATCGAGGTGTACCGCAGCCCAGATGCGCCGAGATGCGAGTACGATCGCGTCGCGATGATCGAAGCCCAGGAGTCGGAGAGCGTAGGCCTTGCGGGCGGCGTCTCGCAGATTGATCTCATGCGCGCCGCCCGGGAGGAGGCCGGAGAGGTGGGGGCCAATGCGGTCGTCATCGAAGAAATGGGCACCGAGCAGTTTATCGAAACCGAGGTGGAGGCCGACACCTCGGAGTACGAGCGGACGGAGTCTCGGAAGCAGCTGGGTCAGGCCATGTTTCTGGCAATCCGGGAGCATCGGCCCTGCGAGACGGACGGAGGGCCGTAAGTGTCATCCGAGGACTGCGGGTTACGGAGCGAGCAGGGCGACGGACAGCATGAGCGTCAGCATGCCGACGGCCAAGCCTAGAACGATCCAGTCCCACGGAAGGGAGGACGATGGGCGGGAGGTCCGGTTCGCGTCGTCGGAATGGACGGGATATCCACTCATAGGTGGGGATTGGGGGGGGGAGGGCCGTCGGTCCGTTTCGGCACCGCTCCGTTGCGGGAACGACCTTTTGCTGTGGTTCGGAGCAGACGTGAATACGTGCTCCGTCCGGCAGTGCTTCCCAAGCCTCTCTTCATCCCACGGGGGTCACGGCCTGGCCTCGAAGGTCCGTTATGCGTTCACGTTCAGGACCGAGAGCGCTTGGCCCGTGCGCCGCTCCCTCCACGCCCTCTCGCCCGTGTTTACCCATGGACTGCTTCGGGGATGGGACCGGCAGCGTGGACCTTGGCATCCACTGCATCGGCGTAGGCCGTAAAGTTCTCGGCGAAGGCGTTGACCAGCCTCCGCGCGTGTCGGTCGAAGGATCGTGTGTCGTCCCACGTCCGGCGCGGCATGAGAATCGCGTCTGGGACGTTGGGCACCGCGTCGGGCACCGACAGGTCAAACACCGGCTCGGTCGTGCGCGGAGTATCCAGCAGCGTGCCGTCGAGGATGGCGTCGACCATGGCCCGCGTGTGCTCCAGGTCGATGCGATGGCCCACGCCGTGGGGGCCGCCCGTCATGCCGGTGTTCACGAGCCAGCAGCGGGCATCGTGGCGACGGATTTTCTCGCCGAGGAGGTCGGCGTAGACCGACGGGTCGCGCACCATGAACGGCTCGCCGAAGCAGGTGCTAAAGGTGGCCTTCGGCTCGGTAACGCCCGCCTCCGTCCCGGCCACCTTCGCCGTGTAGCCGCTGAGGAAGTGGTACATGGCCTGCGCGGGGGTGAGCTCCGACACCGGGGGCAGAACCCCGAACGCATCGTACGTCAGGAACAGGATGTGGTCCGGATGGCCGCCCTGTCCGTCGGCGGAGGCGTTGGGGATGTAGGAGAGGGGATAGGAGCCTCGCGTATTCTGGGTGATTGTGGCGTCCGAGAAGTCGGGCTCACGGGTCTCGGGATCCACAATGACGTTCTCCAGAATGGTCCCGAACTCGTCCGTCGTGCCGTAGATTTCCGGCTCGCTCTCCGGGGTAATGTCGATCATCTTCGCGTAGCAGCCGCCCTCAAAGTTGTAGACGCCCCGGTCGCTCCAGCCGTGCTCGTCGTCCCCGATGAGCGTGCGGCTCGCGTCGGCGGACAGGGTCGTCTTGCCGGTGCCGCTAAGCCCAAAGAAGACGGCCGTGCTCTCGGCGTCCTCGTTGGCCGAGCAGTGCATAGGCAGCACGCCCTCGTCGGGGAGGAGGTAGCTGAGCACCGAGAAGATCGATTTTTTGATCTCCCCGCCGTAGTGCGTCCCGCCGATCAGGATGAGGTTCTGCCCGATGTCGACGAAGATGGCGGCCTCCGAGTGCGTGCCGTCCCGTGCAGGATCGGCTTCGAACTCGCAGAGGTCGACGACCGTGAAGCCGGGCTCGAACGACGCCGGAACCGGCCCGTCGGGGCACACGAACATGTTGCGCGCGAACAGGCTGTGCCACGCCTTTTCGCTGATGATGCGGACAGGGAGGCGGTATTTTTCATCCCACCCGGCATAGAGATCCTGCACGAAGAGATCCCGTCTCGCCGCGTGCTCGGCCATGCGCTCGTGAAGGTGATTGAAGGTTACCCGATCCGTCGGCTGATTGACTTCGCCCCAGTTAATGGTGTCTGCGACCGCCGTATCGCGCACGATGAACCGATCCTCCGGGCTCCGCCCCGTGTGGGGATCTGTGCGGGTAATGAGGGACCCGCCGGCGGCGAGGTGTCCCTCGTCTCGATCGAGGGCCTCCTCATAGAGCCGGGGCGGTTTCAGGTTATAATGGATCGTATCCGGACGGAGCTGGAGGTCGTCGAGGTGAGAGGTGACGTGGGTCGGTAGCTGCATATCGGAAGAATCGGTCTGTGAGACAATTCGAGACTGCTCACCGCAAAAGAGCAATCGCGGGAACGGACGGAAAGGTTGGAAGCGCTTCCGAAACCGACGGTACTATGCTAACTGATCAGCACTGGAAATGCTATGAACAATTTGTTGTGGATGCGGCCCCCGGGAAGGCAGATAGCGGACGTGACGTATATTTCACGCATTCGCCGCGGCCCAGACGTCCGGTGACTTGAGAGAGGTTCCCCAGAACTTGTTGATGCCGTCTTCCTCGTCCGACTCGTTCTCAGTGCCTGCGCTGTTCTCGAAGGCGCTCTACCATGATCCAGCACCGGTGGGCGGGGTGGCCGTGGCCCTGCTGGCCGGGACCTACGGGCTGTTCGGCCTCTCGCCGGACCTTCCGCTTCTGGTCGCGGGGTTTTGCGGCACGACGCTCCTGTACGCGGCCGATCGGGCCTGGACGGAGACGCCGGAGGACCGCGTCAATCGGCCCGAGCGGGTGGCCTGGGTGCAGGCGCATGCCCGCTGGCTGGCGGTGGAGTCGGCGGGCCTCGTGGCGCTGGGCGGGGCCATGCTGCCCCTGCTGGAGTGGCGGACGCTCGTCTGGACGGGGATCCTCGGAAGTGTGGCGGGACTTCACCTTCTTCCGCGGGGAACTGAGAGGCCGGTTCTCACCGGTTTCCCGAAGCCCGTCGTCATTGCCGGCACCTGGGCGGCGGGCGGCGTGTTGCTTCCGCTGGTCGAAGCCGGGGAGCCGATTGGGAGTGGGGCGCTCCTGTTTTTCGGGGACCGGTGGCTGTTTCTCCTGCCGAACTTGTTGCTCGCGGATTGGGGCGATCGGGAGGGGGATGCCGAAGCGGGACTCGCCCCGTGGGCCACAGGCTGGTCGGCCCGGCAGGTGCGGGGGAGCGCGACGGCGCTGCTCCTCGGGGCCGCTGCGGGCAGTCTCGTGTGGGCCGTCTCGGGGACGGCGCCGATCCTGGCGGGGGTGGACGCCGTGGGCCCGGTGCTCATGATGGGGGCGGTGTGGGGGCTTGATCCCACCCGGCCCCGCGACGCGTTTCTGTTCGATCTGGTGGTGGCATGGCCCCTCATCCCGGCCCTTCTGGCGTGGATGATCGTCTGACGAAGCGGTGGAAGAGGGGGAACCTCAGCCCGCGTCCATGTATCATCTTGACGGTTCCAAGTCACCACTGGGCCGAACAGATTTCAGTTCTCGTCACAGCCTTTTCTGCCACGCATGTCCGACGCCGACGCTTCCGCCGCCTCGCTCAGTCCCGACCGCGAGGATGGCACCATCGAAGACTTCACCCGCATCGAGGACCTCGCCGATCACGTGGACGACACGGTCACCTTGAAGGGGTGGCTACACAACAAGCGGGGTTCGGGGGGCATCAAGTTCCTAATTCTGCGCGACGGGTCTGGCTTCGTCCAGTGCGTCGTGCCGCAGGACGCGGTCGACGACGAAAGCTGGGCCGTGGCCGACGACGCGCGGCAGGAGACCGCCCTCGAAATCACGGGCTCGGTCAGTGCCGACGAGCGGGCACCGGGCGGGTACGAGGTGCAGGTGGACGCCATCGCGGAGATTGGCGACTCGGGCGACTATCCCGTGACGCCGAAAGAGCATGGGATCGACTTCCTGATGGAGCACCGCCACCTGTGGCTCCGAAGCGAAAGCCAGTGGGCGGTCATGCGGATCCGAAACCGCATCGAGACGGCGATCCACGAGTTCTTTCAGGAGCGAGGATTTTTGCAGACCGACGCGCCCATCTTGACGGGGAACGCCGTGGAGGGCACGTCGACGCTGTTCGATCTGGACTACTTCGACGACGAGAGCGCCTACCTCACCCAGAGCGGGCAGCTTCACGGGGAGGCCATGGCCATGGCGTACGGCAGGGTCTACACGTTCGGCCCCACCTTCCGCGCCGAGAAGTCGGCCACGCGGCGCCACCTCACCGAGTTCTGGATGATTGAGCCGGAGATGGCATTCTACGACCTGGAGATGAACGCGCAGCTGGCGGAGGACTTCGTGACCCACATCGTGCAGGCGGTCCTTGAGGACTGTGAGCAGGAGCTGGAGGCCCTGGCCCGAGACACGTCCGTCCTGGAACAGGTGGAGACGCCCTTTCCCCGCATCAGCTACGATGAAGCGGTAGACCTCCTGCGGAGCGACGAGACGGCCGCGATGATTGACGAGCGGATTGAGGCGCTGAAGGACGAGAAGGTCAATCTGATTGAGGAGAAGGAGGAAAACCAGAAGCGGCGCGGGCAGGCGAAGAAGCACGTGAAGCGCAAGATCGACGCCCGCGAGATCGAGATCAACAAGCGGGTCGACGAGATCGAAGAAGCGCTCCGTAACCTGCCGGACTGGAAGGCGTCGGCCCAGACGTTTGAGTGGGGCGAGGACTTTGGGGGCGACGACGAGACGGTGCTCACCTGGCACTTCGACCGTCCT
>PXSY01000105.1:6019-8393 GCA_003023125.1 Bacteroidetes bacterium QH_10_64_19 | reverse complement strand
CGGGAAGCTGTGTGGTGTCGGGGTTCTGGCCGTAAACCGTTGGGACGGCAACCAGGAGAACGGCGAGAGCCAGTAGAGAAGGCGGGGGAGAGGACAAGAGCATCAGAGCCAAGCCGTGGTTCGGAAAAAGAATCCGGGAACTGAGGGCGCGTGCGGTGCGGGCAGGGAACGAAGGCTACGACGTCGTCACCAGAGACTGACGCTCTTCTTCGGCCGTCTCCGCGAACGGAGTGCCCGAATAGCGACGTTCGACCTGCTCGTAAAGCTGGACGGCCTGCCCCGTCTGGTCGAGGGCGCGGTACGAGCGGGCCTGCTCGAGCAGGGCGCGGGCCTCCCACTCCGGATAGCCGGCGAAGAGGGACGGCATGCGCTCCAGTTCGCGGATTGCCGCCTGGGCGTCTCCCTGCGCACGGAGCGTGCGGCCGAGCCGGTAGAGGGCCTCGGCCCCCGTCTCGCTGTCGGCCGATTCGACGACGCGTCGATAAAGGGCCTGCGCGTCGTTCATCCGGTCCTGTTGTTCCCGAACGCGGCCAAGCCCGAGCCGGGCGGCCTCCTGAAGGGGGCCGCCAACCCCGGACTCGATGATTTTCGACAGCAGGGCCTCGGCCTCGTCGGTGCGATTGAGTTGGAGAAGGGCCTTGCCCTGTCCGTACCGGGCCTGGGCGCGCAGCGCGTCGGGGGTTTGGTCGCTCTCAGCCGCGGCCCGGTAGGCCGCCAGGGCGTCCTGGTAGTTCTCCTGTTCGAGATGGATGTCTCCGAGCCGGAGGCTGCCCTCGGCGAAGTATTCGCTGTCGGGGTATTGGTCGACCAACTGCCCCAGGTAATTCTTTGCCTCGTTGTACTGGTCGAGGTCCGCGTTGAGGAGACCGAGATGGTAGTACGCCCCCGAAAGAAACGACGACGTGGAGGCGGTGCGCACGAACGCACGAAACAGCCGGAGGGCTCGCTCCGTGTCGCCCTGCTGAAACGCGGCGCGAGCCCGCTGGTAGCGGAGCCGATCGCCAAGGTTGGCGTCCGAAGTGCTCTCCGCTATTGACGCGATCAGTTTGTCGGATCGGTCCTCCTGCCCCGCCGCGTTGAGGGCAAAGAACAGGCTTGAGGCCGCCTCGTCGGCGGAGGGGCTATCGGGGTAGGTCTCAAGCACCGTGCGGTACGCGGCCACAGCGTCTTCCATCGCCCCGGCGTTGTAGTACGTGTCGCCGAGCGCGTACTGGGCCCGTGGGGCCCGAGAATGGTCGGGATATGCGTCGATCAGGGTGCGGAAGGCGGCCCGGGCCTCGTCGTAGCGCTGCTGCTGAAAGTGAATGTCCCCGATCCGGTACCAGGCATCGGGCCGCCAGGGGCTGTCGGGAAATTGCTCAACGAGACGCCCCAGCCGGTCGAGAGCGGCGTCGGGGCGGTCGGCAAAGTAGAGCGCCCGTCCGCCCTGATAGAGGGCGTACTCTGTGCCGTCCCTACCGGCCTGCTGATACGCGGAGATGGCGTCCTCGTACCGCTTGAGGGCAAAGTAACAGTCCGCGAGGCGCAGCTGGGCGTCCTGGCGGTACGGGATGGAGGTCGCGGATGCCTCGTAGCTGGACAGGAACTGGCGAAACTGGCGCGCCGCACGCTCGAACTGGCGCTCTTTGAAGTGCGTCCAGGCGAGCGCGTACTGTCCCCGAGCCCGCCGCGTGCCCTGCGGGGCGGTGTTGAGATACTGCTGAAGGAGGGTGCGGGCACGGTCGTACTGTTCCTGCTGATAGAACGCGTCGGCCCCCCAAAACAGAGCGTCCTGCCCGCGGTCCGTGTCTGGATGCTGCTCCGCCAGCGAGCGAAAGTCCGGGGCCGCCTCGGCGTAACGCCCGTTCTGGTAGAGGGTCCAGGCCTTCTGGAAACGGGCCTCGATTTGCACCGATGCGGAGCCTGCTCCCGACAGCTTCTGGGACTGAGCGTACGCCTCCAGGGCCCGGTCGAACTGATCGGTGGCCAGGTAGGCGTTGCCGAGCCAATAGTGTGCATCGCCTGACCGGTCTTCAGAGGCGTTTCCTTCAGTAAGCGGACGGAGGGCTTCCGCCGCGGCCTCATACTGCTCTCGCTGGTAGCGGAGAAGTCCGACTTCGTAGCGGGCTTCCGCGCGGAGACGGTCGTCGTCGGCTACGTCGAGCACGCGTTGATACAGCTGAAGCGCCTGCTCATGCTCGCCGAGCAGGGCCCGACTCACGGCTTCGTAGTACGTGGCCCGAGCGGCGGTCGGTGCGTCGGTCGATCGGGCCTTCTCAAAGGCGGCCGCGGCCCTCTCGTACTGTTCCGACTGGTAATACTGCCAGGCGAGGCCGTACTGGGCCAAGGGGGCGTACGAGCTATTGGGCGCCTCGTCGAGGATCGACTGGTACTG
>PXSY01000105.1:0-5947 GCA_003023125.1 Bacteroidetes bacterium QH_10_64_19 | reverse complement strand
GGTAATAGACCTCGCCCAGAATGGTCCCGAGATTCTGGGCGAAGGCGGAATTCGGGTACTGGTTGCCGAGTTGCTCGAAGGCGGCGGTCGCCCGGTCGTACTGTTGCTGCTGTACATGGGTTGTGCCCTGGGCATAGAGGGCGGCAGGGGCCAGGTCGGCGTTGGGATACCGTCTGTGGACCTGTTCAAAGCGCACGAGGGCAGCGTCCAGGTTGTCCTGCTTCTGCTCGGTGCGGGCAAGGAGGTAGAGTGCCCGTGCGCCCTCTTCGTCACTGTGCGGATCGCTGGTAATCGCCCGAAGCTGCGTCTTTGCTCGTTCGGGCGCGCCCTGGTCTGCGTAGTACTGGGCGAGCCGGAGCTTGGCCGCCTGGGCGCGTGGGTGGGACGGATACTCGCGCTGGAGGCGGCCGAGCAGGCGGCGCGTGTTCGCGTCGTCCCCTCGGGCAAGGGCGGACTGTGCCTCCAGGTAGAGCGACTGTGGCGCCGCGGCGTGCGCCGGATGCGCGTCCCGAAAGGCCGCAAGCGCTGAGGCGGCATCCGGATAAAGCTGCTGTTCGTACAACTGCACCGCCGCTCCCCAGTCCTGTGAAGCACGGGGGGCCTCCCGCTGTGCGTGGACGGGCACGGCGATTCCCCCGACCAACACGCAAAAGAGAAGAAATCGGCCCCATCTGGGGATCATTTTTGGGAATGAGAGAGTCATGTCCAAACAGCAGCGAGAAAGGAATGAGCAGGGGCAAACGTGCAGAATTTGTATTTCCTACGGCGCGAGGCGAGGGCAGTTCGTTCGTTCATCGGTGCTGCCCCGGAGATCGAGCGTCCGGGTCACCGAACGCGTGCCGCTCCCGCTATTTTATTATGCCGCCCCGAGTACGATTCTATCCCCGAGCACGATTCCATATAGTCAGACCGTTTCCAGTTGTTATGACCGATGCTTCTCCCAACCCCGAGTCCCCCGATCCATTTTCGTCTCCCTCCCCCGACGAGGACGCAGTGGGCTTCGACGAGGCCGAGGCACCGCCCTGGGAAACGGAGGATCCCGAGTTTGGACAGGAAGACCCGGACGAGTCCTTCGCCGTGGACATGGCGCGACTCTGGGTCAAGCAATACCAGAAGGCAACGATGCTTGGGGCCTTTGGGATCGGAGTGTTCGTCGGCGCTCTCCTCCGAGAGTGAACCCCGAATCTGATTGGTCGCTGGTCGGCGGGCACAGGGGGAACGGACACACGCCCTTCTTCTCTCGATCGATCGCACTGTCGCGTCTTTTTCATAACGAACTCCATTACCAATGAGCACAGACGAGTCTCAATCCGATTCTCCCGCGTCCTCCCCATCGAATAGTCCCCCGGAGGACGTTCCGAACCGTGAGTCCCAAGAGGACATGCATGAACTTGTGGGCGAGCTTCGGGCTGAAGTGACGCGGCTCCGGGCCCAGCAGGCGAAGCAGCAGGCCGAAAGTTGGATTCAGCGGCATCCCATGCTGGCCGTCTGTCTATCGACGGCGCTCGGGGCCGCCGCCGGATACGGCCTCGCGGAGGTCTCCCGAAAACGACCGCCCACGCTCTCGGAACAGGCACAACATCGACTCCGGACGCTCGCCGAGGAGGCGCGCGAGATTGCGTCCAATGTCGGCCGGGAGCTGTCGGATCGCGCGGCCCGGTCCAGCGACGAGGTGCGTGCTCGGGCCGAGGACACGGGCCGCCAGCTGGCCAAACGGGCGCAGGAACAGGGGGAGGCGGCCCGGGAAGGGGCCCAGACCCTGGCCCGTCGTGCGTCTGAGCAAGCCCAGCAGGTGGGGAGCGAAGCTGAAAAACGCCTCCGCCGCGCCACCGACGAGGTGTCCGAAGAGGCGAAAGAGATCGGAGAGACGCTCACGGAAGACGCCCAGGACGTGGTCGAAGAACAAGCGGCATCTGTTCGAGACGCCATGTCCGAGGCCGAAGAGTCCTCGGCCCTCCGACGGTCGATCGTCACGGCCGCCGGACTGGCCGCCGGGGGATACCTGGCGTCCAAGGCCCGAAACTGGCTGTAAGCGGGCGCTCGGAAACAGGACTACTCCCTTTGGTTTCCGACCGCGAGCCGCATTCTGTATCTACCAGCGGACTCACCAGTGGGGAGGCTGCCTGTGAGGACCGTGGACACTCGTCGGGCCGATCCGATGCCGTCGGACCGGCAGAAGAGACGTGGGTAACGCTTGCTGATCTCAGCGCACTGACTTGTGCACGGCTTGATCACTGACGCATTTCTCTCACAAGAATCCTGCACGATGCCCACCTTTTTCGACAACGGTCGCCCGCACGATGGCCTTCGGTACGACGAGTACCGGGCGAAATGGAAGAAGCAGACCGAAGAAGACCTCCCGGACGAGGCCGATCCATCCGAGCGGAAAATGAAGCACTATCTGAACTACAACTGGGAGCGCCAGGAGCACGTCCACGAAGCCTACGAACCGTCGGCGGAGCTTCGTTCGGCCATCGAGTCGATTGACGACCCTCAGCTCTGGATGGTCCTCACAGAGCCGTGGTGTGGGGATTCTGCGTTCCTGCTTCCCGTCATTGCCGAGGCGGCTGCGTTGAGCGAGGACATTACGCTCCGCATCCTGCTGCGGGACGACAATCTTGACATCATGGACCAGTACCTCACTGACGGCAGTCGGAGCATCCCCAAGCTCGCAGCGTTTTCCGAGGATGGGGGCGAACGCTTCACGTGGGGACCGCGGCCCGAGGGTGCAGCGCAGCGGTTCCGGACGCTGACCGACCAGTACGAGGACAAGTCGGAGCTGATTGGCGAGTTTCTCGAACACTACGAAGACGGCGGATGGCGTGAAGCCGACGCCGAGCTTGCCGAGACAATTCAGTCTGCGACCGAAACACCTGTGCCCACGGCAGAGGGCTGACCTGCAGGACCCATTTCAACCCTGCGAGTTGGAGCCGTGGCCCGTCCGATTTGGACGAGAGACGATCGATCGCGGGAGCCCGGACCGACGAGGCTATGCCTCTGGAGGGCGGGGCGCCTCCGCGTAGACCTCGAATACCGTGCGCTCGTCCGGCAGTTGGGCGGCCGCGACGATCTCTGTTTCCGGGTCGTATGACTGAATCAGTTCGTGGAGCTTTGCAAAGTTTCCCTCCTGCGCGGCCGACTCGTCGTTGAAGGTGAGGTATTTGAGGGGTGTCCGCTCGTTGTCGTTGGCCGACGACGGACGGACCGTGAAGACGACGGCGCCCCGCCCCCGCTGATTGTATTGGCGCCAGGCGTGTCGCGCGGCAGTGTCCCAGTGGGTATTGATGAGCTGGTTGAGCAAGGCGGCGGGATCGGGGGACGGCATGCGGGTGGGGGCGAGAGGGGCAGAGAAAAGCGGCATTGTTCTATGCACGGATCTACCTGCGCGTTCACAGGCACCATGATCGATGAAGGGGCATCGATGGAGGGGAGGCGTCGACGTGCGCCGTGGGGCTGACAGGGAGGATTCGGACCGCTTGACTTCTGTTATTGCAAGGCAAAATCCTCAGACTCTGTTCGGCAGAAAGGATGGAATCCAGTTGCGGATGCTGAGGTCAGTCCGTCGTGCTACGGGGGAGAAATCCTTGAGCAGGTTCTTCCCTCATCTGGAACGTCCGCGTCGCCACCAGTTCACGACCGCGGATCTGCTGAGAGACACCGGTCGCGAGAGAGCCGTGTCCCGGACGCTAATTTTCCGTTTCTGCAGCCACTACGTCGTCGGTCTCCGCGTAGTACGTGGCGACCGTGCTGGCCTTTGACGGACCCACGACCTCTTCCAGTTCCGCCTCGGGCGCCTCTTTGACCTTTGCGACGGACCCGAAGTGCTCCAGAAGCTTCTTCGCCGTCTTGGGCCCGATGCCGTGGATGTCGAGGAGCTCGGATTGGAGAGTCTGCTTCTTGCGCCGCTTGCGCTGGTACGTGACCGCGAAGCGGTGCGCCTCGTTCCGTACCTTCTGGAGGAGCTGAAGGGCAGGGCTATCTTTTCCGATGAGGATGGGGGCCGAGTTGCCGGGGGTGAACACTTCCTCCAGCCGCTTCGCGAGGCCAATCACCCGGAACCGATCGAGCAGCTCCAGCTCTCGCAGCACCTCTACGGCGGCGTTTAGCTGCCCCTTCCCCCCGTCAATGACCACGAGATCGGGCCACGGGCCGTCCTCATCGATCATCCGGCGGTAGCGGCGCTCCACCACCTCCCGCATGGCTTGATAGTCGTCGGGCGTGCCCTCCTCGGTTGAGCGGATCTTGTAGGTACGGTAATCACTCTTCCGGGGCGTCCCGTCCGTGAAGACCACGCACGACGCGACCGTCTCCTTGCCGCCGTGGTGCGATACGTCCATGCCGTCGATGCGCCGGGGCAGGTCGTCCATGCCGAGTTCGCCCTTCAGGGCCTTCACCGACTCGGGAATCCGATCGCGCTCCCGCTTCATCTGCTGCGTCTTCCACTCGCCGACCAAGAGCTTGGCGTTGGATGTTGCCATCCGCACGAGGCTGGCCTTTTCGCCCTGCTGGGGCACCTTGATGGGCACCTGCCGCCCTTGCTCCTGCCGGAGGAGTTCTTCCAGCGCGTGGGTGTCCTGAGCCGGATGGTCGTTCGGGTCGTGGGAGAGGAGCACCTCCTCGGGGGCAAAGTGGGCGTCCGCGTAGTAGCTCTCGACGAAGGAAAGAATCAGCTCCTCGTCCTCGCGCCCCTCGATGTGACGGATGTACTTGTGGCGCTTGCCGATCATCTTGCCCTCCCGCACCTGAAAGAGCACGCCGCAGGCGATGGTGTCTTCACGGTCCACGTGCAAGGCGAACACGTCGCGGTCCGCGAAGTCCTGGCTGACGATCTTTTGCTGCTGGGAGTAGTCTTTGAGGGCCTGGATCTGGTCGCGCAGCCGGGCTGCCTCCTCAAAGTTGTGCCGGTCGGACGCCCGCTGCATCTCATCCTTGAGTAGGTCAATGAGCGCCTGCGTCTGGCCGTTGAGTAGCTTCTTGACCTGCTCGATGGTCTCCATGTAGTCGTCCTCCGACTGGAGTCCCTCGCACGGCCCCTTGCAGTTATCGATGTGGTGCTGGAGGCAGACCTCGTACTTGCCGGCCTCGATCTTCTCTTCACTGAGGTCTAACGAGCAGGTGCGCAGCTGAAAGACCGAGCGGATCGCATCCATCATCGCATTCATCTTGGACACGTCCGCGTAGGGACCGAAGTACTCGGACCCGTCCTGCTTCACGGTGCGCGTCTTGAAGACGCGGGGGAAGCGCTCGTTTTTGATGCAGATGTAGGGGTAGGTCTTGTCGTCCCGCAGGTTGACATTGTAGCGGGGCTGGAGCTCCTTGATCTGGTTGTTTTCGAGGATGAGTGCTTCCGCCTCGGTGTCCGTCACGATCACGTCGACATCGACGGCCTTTTTGACCATCACCTCGATGCGGCCGTCGCGCTGCCGACTGTCCTGGAAGTAGGTGCGGACGCGGCTGCGCAGGTTTTTGGCCTTCCCCACATAGAGGACCGACTCCTCGTCGTCCAGAAATTTGTAGACGCCCGGGTCGATGGGGAGGGAGTCCAGCTTTTGCTGGAGGGCGTCCGGCTTGTCGTCGAGAAGGTCGTTCATGGTCGGCGGCGTAACTGTGAGCTACGTGACAAACCTGAACGCCCCCGCCCGTCGGCGTGATTCAGGCGCTCTCGGATGGGAAGACGAACATGTATCGTTTCTCACAGTCCCCATTTAGAACGTCAACTGTTGCAACGTTAAAACGTTGGACACTATGGGTTTGCGGAGGATATCCATTCCTTTCCTTCCGACTTCGGTTCATTTTGGAGCTGACAGGATGAAGACAAACGGCATGATATCTCCCATAGGGCGTCCATGGGCAGGCCTCATGAGCCCATGTAGTACAGCTCCGCCCCCGGGCCCAGCGGCAGGCCCAGCAAGACCCAGAGGAGAAAGACAATGGTGCTGACGATCCC
>PXSY01000104.1 GCA_003023125.1 Bacteroidetes bacterium QH_10_64_19 | reverse complement strand
GTCGGGGTAAACGTGGTTCGTGAGCAGGACCAGAAAGAGGTCTTCCGTCGGGTCGACCCAGAAAGAGGTGCCCGTGTAGCCGGTGTGCCCGAAGCTCAACGCCGAGAATTCGTCCCCCGCCGAGGAGTAGCCCTCCGGACTCTTCGTGTCCCAGCCGAGGGCCCGGGTGCTGTTTGGCACGTCGGCCTGGGTGGTAAAGGTTTTAACGGTTTCGGGATCGAGGAACTGCCGGCCGTCGATCCGTCCGTCGTGCGTGAGCATGTAGCCGAAGCGAGCCAGGTCTGCGGCCGTAGAGAAGAGGCCCGCATTTCCCGACACGCCCCCCATGTGGCGTGCCATCGGGTCGTGCACGGTCCCCTGGAAGTGCGTGCCCGTCGTATCGGTCGTGGGCACAACCCAGCCGTGCGTATTGCCGGCTTCGTAGAAGCCCGTGTCGTGCATGCCGAGCGGTTCGAAGATGCGCGTTCGGCAGAACGTGCGGAACGACTGGTCGCTGACCGTCTCCACGACGCGCATGAGCGTGAGCATGTTGAGCCCGCTGTACTCGGACGTGGCGCCCGGCGTGTAGGTGAGCGGCTGGGCCATGACGGTGTCGAGAAGAGCCCCGCGCGACGGCCCGCGCTCGTCCGGGTCGAGGTACGGCTTCAGGCCCGAGGAATGCGCCAGAAGCTGGCGGACGGTCACCGCCTCCTTCCCGTTTTGGGCAAAGTCGGGAAGATAGCGCGCCACCGCAGCGTCCAGTGCGAGGGCCCCCTGCTCGTACAGCAGCATCGCAGCGGTCGTGGTGGCCACCACCTTCGTGAGCGACGCGAGGTCGTACTGGGCATCCGTGGTGACTGGTTTTTTCTCGTCGTAGGTAAAGTAGCCGTGCCCATCGAGCTTCGCCACGACATCGCCGCGCCCCACGGCGACCGTCGCTCCGGGAAATGCTCCGTCGAGCATGGCCGACCGGAGGAGCGTGTCCACACGGGCCAACTGCTGTCCATCCATGCCCACCGACTCCGGCGGCCCTTCCCGCGGCGCTACGGACGGAAGGGAAGTGCCGGCGCCTTTCTCCGCCACCCCCGGAATGGTGACGGGCAGCCGGCCCGGCGTGCCAGCCGCTCCCACGAGCGCCTGCGCCGCGGCCCGCTGCGAGGCCTCGCCAGAGCCATAGGCCGCCAGCAGTGCCTCCGGTGCGGGGTCGAGGCCGCTCGGGGCGTAGGGATTGCCGAAGGCCGCAAAGACGACCGGCACCTCCTGCGCGCCCAGCGCTTCGAGAAAGTCGTGATGGTTATTGGATAACCCGATCGATCCGCTCCATGCCCGGACGCGGAGGAAGGACGGGACGATCACGACGTCGTAGTTCGAGGCCGCCGCCAAGTGGTTGTTAACATCCGTCGGGGCGGGGCGCAGAGCGAGGCGGCGCGTGTCGACCGTCTCGAAAGCGGGCCGCCCGCGGAGCGTGTTGATGAATGTGCGTCCCGTCCCCGGGTACTCGCTGTCGCTGAGCGTGACGACCAGGGCGTCGTACTGCTCCGGCGGCGTGAGGGGCAGGACGTTGTCCTCATTCGAGAGAAGCGTGAGCGACTCGCGGGCCACCGTGCGGGCGAGCACGTCGTGGGAGCGGCGGTCCACTCGGTGCCGGGTGGTGTCGGTGGACACTTGTCGGGTTTTGTGGAGCCCGAGCCGTTGCTTCGCCGCGAGCAGACGCTGCACGGAGTTGTCAACTTCGGTCGTGTCGAGTCGTCCACTGGTCACGGCCGTCCGGATGGCCCTGTGCGCGGCGTGCGGATTCGTCGACATCAGCAGGAGGTCGGCCCCCGACTCCAGCACGCGCACCGCCGCTTCCCCGACCCCGAATGTGCGCGTGACGGCCTTCATGTTGAGGGCATCGGTCACGACGAGCCCGTCGAAGCCGAGGTCGTCCCGAAGGAGATCATGGGTGAGCGGTCGCGAGAGGGTGGCCGGTACATTGTCGGTCGCGAGCGCGGGCAGGGCGAGATGACCCGTCATGACGCTCTCCACCCCGGCATCGAGGGCCTGGCGGAACGGCGGGAGTTCGAGCGTATCGAGGCGGGCCCGATCGAAGCGGAGCACCGGCAGATTGATGTGCGAGTCGACATCCGTATCGCCGTGGCCGGGAAAGTGCTTCACCGTGGCGAGCGTGCCGCCTTGCTGCGCGCCGCGGGTAAAGGCCGAGGCCATGGTGCCCACGAGAGAGGGCTCTCCGCCGAACGCGCGGATGTTGATGATCGGATTTTCCGGATTGTTGTTGACGTCCGCCACCGGCGCGTAGAGGTGATGCACCCCGAGCGCCCGGGCCTCCCGGGCCGTCACGTAGCCGATGCGGTAGGCATGCGACGCGTCGCGCGTCGCCCCAATCGCCATGGCCGGGGGAAAACTCGTGGCCTCATCGATCCGCATCCCCACGCCCCACTCGGTATCCTGGGCCACGAGGAGCGGCCGGTCGGCCTTCGACTGCAGGTCATTAGCCATCGTGATCTGGGTCATGGGCGTGCCGGGCCCAAAGACGAGCCCGCCCGCTCCGAAGGACTCCACGAGCGAGACCATCTCGCGGTACGATGGGCTGTTTGCGTTCTGGAAGACGCCGTTGAGCCGGACCACAAACAGCTGCGCAATCTTTTCGTCCAGCGTCATCTCTCGAAACTGCCGCTCGGCCCAGGAGGACTCCAGCGAGTCGGTCGTATCCGCACGTGTGGGCGGCGCGACCGAAGATCCTGCCGAGACCGTGGCCGTTTCTGGTGCCCTGAGAATTTCTGGTGTCCTGAGAATCAAGACGGCAGCGGCGAGCACGACGCCAAGGCCGACGGCAATAAACAAGCGGCGAGAAGAAAACGTCATGGCGAAGCAAACCGTCCAAAAAAGTACAATTTCCCTTCTTTCCCCTTCACTCTTCCCCCTCACCCTTTTCCCTTCTCCTCTTTCATTTCAATCAGGGAGACCTCGTCCCGCTGCAGGTCCCGCCAGAGATAGACGGCTGCGCTGAGGGACACCGCGATGCACACGAGGCCCCAATCCATCCAGCCTAGAATCAGATATCCAGTCCCAAAGAGAGTGCTGTACACGAGCACCACGCCCACGAGCCCGTCGAGCGCGAGGCGGCCGAGCCCCGAGTCGGGCTCCACGTCGGGGTGCCGCTTCGCAACCGGCCGCCAGCCAGGCCCACCGGGATGCACCTTCCGATAAAACGCATCGAGCGTCTCCTCGTCGGTCGGGCGCGTCAAAAACGTGGCCGCGAGCCAGACGATAGTCGTAAACCCGACCACCGAGTAGAGGTTCACCGGAAACTCCGCCTGCAGGCCGGGCACCTCGATCCCGAACGCATTCAGCACAAGGGCCACCACGGTTAGCGCAATCGGCGCCACGGTGGCCACCATCTCGCTCCAGGCGTTCACGCGCCACCAGTACCAGCGCAGGATGAGCACGAGCCCCAGCCCCGCCGACGCCGACAGCAACAGGCCCCACGCCTCCGCGATGGTGTCGAGAAAGAGCGTGACGACAAGGCTGAGCAGGGCCACCACAAACGTGAGCGTCCGCGAGACGAAGACGTAGTGATCCTCGTCCGCCTCCGGCCGCACAAAGCGGGCCCAGAAGTCGTTGACGAGATACGAGACGCCCCAGTTGAGCTGGGTGGAGACGGTGCTCATGAACGCCGCGAGAAACGCCGCAAAAAGAAGCCCGAGCATTCCCGGCGGGAGGACATCTTTCATCACGAGCACGAACCCGGCGCGCGGCTCGTCGAGGCCCGGATAAAGCACCAGGGCTGCCAGTGCGACGATGATCCAGGGCCAGGGCCGCAGGCAGAAGTGCGCGATGGTGTACCAGAGGGTGGCGAAGAGGGCGTTCGGCTCGTCCTTTGCACTCATCATGCGCTGCGCGATGTAGCCCCCGCCGCCCGGCTCGGCCCCCGGATACCAGCTGGCCCACCACTGCACCCCCGCGTACGCCGCAAATGCCAGGGCCGACAGCGAAAAGGTGGCCGCCCCTTCCGCCGCCCCGCCAATCGTGGGCAGCAGGTGAAACGTCTCGTCGGGCAGTTGCTCGCGCAGGCCCACCACCCCGCCAATCTCCGGCATGTCGAGCACGAGGAATGCCAGGGCAATGGTCCCACCCATCGCTACCACGAACTGGAAGAGGTCCGTCACCATGACGCCCCAGAGGCCCGACAGCAGTGCGTAGACAGACACCACGAGGATGAGGCCCCCCACCACAATCAGCGCAGCGCTCAGCTCTTTCCCTGCCACCGAGAAGGCCTCTTGGCCAAACAGGGTGAGGTCCGGAAACAGCCGGTCGATCACCGTCTCCATCGCCAGCGACACCCACCCAATAATGAGGATGTTCAGCAGAAGGCCGAAAAAGACCGCCTTGAGCCCGCGTAGCCAGGCGGCCACGCGGCCGCTGTACCGGAATTCGACGAACTCGACATCGGTCATCACCCCGCTGCGGCGCCAGAGGCGCGCAAAGAAAAAGACCGTGAGCATTCCGCCGATGGCCGCGTTCCACCACAGCCAGTTGCCCGCGATGCCGTCTTCCGCCACGATCTCGGTCACCAGGAGGGGGGTGTCGACGGCAAACGTGGTGGCCACCATGCTCGTCCCGGCCAGCCACCACGGCATGGCGCGCCCCGACAGGAAAAATTCCGACGTATCCTCTCCGGCGCGCTGGTAGAAATAGAGCGCAATGCCGAAGGAGAGCACCAGATAGGCGACGACGAAGAACCAGTCGAGAAGGGTCACGGCACGAGCGTGTGGGGGAGAGAGTCAGCGCTACAGAGAAGAACAGGGGTGGTCCCGCCAGGGTCAAGCCGAGAGGACGCCAGACACCTTCGTCCAGTGCGCGTCGGTCATGTCGCCAACGTTGAAGAGGGCAATGCCGCTCGCCCCACCGGCCCGTGCACGCTCGACCGCCGTGACCAGCTGATCGGGCGACAGCTCGGGGACGACAGGCCGCCGTACAGCGGCGTGCCGGGATCGAGGGCGGTTACGCCGTCGCGGACGGTCGTCTCGATCCACGAGACCTCCTCCTCGTAGAAATTGTAGGCGGCCGGGAATTCCATCGCCGTTTCGATATTCGTATGGGACCGATTCCAGCAGCAGGCGGGCGACCCTCAGCGTGAAAAAGACCCACTTCAAACGGATGGGAGAACGCACTCGCTACGGACGCGCCCCTTCCGCCTGCGGACGGCGGACGGCGAGTTCGTCTCGACGTTCGATCCCTCCCAGGACGGCGAACTCGTCGAGTCCGGGCAGTTGACGCTCCAGCTGTCGACCGCACCGATGACGTCGGTCGAGCCGTCGG
>PXSY01000103.1 GCA_003023125.1 Bacteroidetes bacterium QH_10_64_19 | reverse complement strand
GAAGGAACGTACGTGCAGCGATTCGTGCCGTCGGACACGCTCGAATCGGTGGTGAACCTGCAGGCCCGCGGTCGCCTCGCGCTGCGTCCCCGGCGCCTGTGGACGAGCGGCAACGTCTGGTGGAAGGCGTGGCTGCGCCAGGTGACGACGGAGACGCAGGTGGAGGTTCGAGAACAAAGCCGCACGGAGAATCCCACCGACATCTACCGCCTGGAGCTGGACGAATTCCGGCAGCCGGGGCGCACCATCGACGGCTCGGTGCGGATGGAGCAGCGCCTGGCGCTGTTTCGGGCACGGCGCGACTACGGACTGGAGGCCTCCTGGCGGCAGGTGCGAGGCCTCACCGAGCGGGCGGCGGGCTCCAAGCGGCAGTTCCTAAATCGGTGGGAGGTGGAGGGGCACGTCCGTCCCGCATCCACCTGGGACGTGCGGCTGACGGGCACGACCGAGCGGGACCGCGCGCAGAGCGAAGCGTTCGACGAGGCCCGGAGCTTCGACATCCGGACGCTCCGGGTCCGGCCTGAGGTGTCCTATCAGCCTCAGCGCACGCTCGACCTGACCCTGTCCGGTGTGTTTGCGCGGAAGCAGGACATGGCCAAGGGTCGCCAGGCAACTCTCTACACCCTGCCGCTGGAGCTGACGTGGCGCCGCGCCGGGCGGCTGCGGCTGAACGCCAACGCCGAGGTGGCGCGGGTTAACCTTTCCGGCACTGCCGTCGGGCGAGCGCAGTTTGAGTTGACCGACGGGCGCGGGCCGGGCACATCGGTCCTGTGGGGGCTGCAGGGCCAGTACGCGTTTACCGATAATCTCCGGTCCTGGAGTAACGCGTCACGCCGTGTCTGTATCGACGATCAAGCGGGACGGGATGCCGTCTCGAATCAACCGGTCGGCGAGGCGGAGGAGGCGCTGTTGCTCGGGCCAGGCGAGCCGGTCGGCTGCCTCCTGCGCCGACAGCCACACGAAGGCGTCGTGCTCGTCGTTGAGCACCGGGTCGTCGGGAAGGAGGGCGGCAAAGGCTGGAATGAGATTGATGCGGTCGGCCTCCCACTCGTAGAAGGCATTCACGGAGGGGATCGTTCACAAGTGAGAAGGACGATGCCTGGTCTCCTCGGTGACTTCCCGCAGTGCGGTTTCCCAGGCGGCCTCGTTCGCTTCGATCTCGCCCCCCACCATACGCCACTGTCCGGCGTAGGCCACGTCCGGGGCGCGGTGAAGGAGCAGAAACTCGGGATTGACGGACTGCCCGCGGTAGGGATACACATCGACGACGCGGACGGACGAGTTGGGCATGGGACGGTAGGTCAGTTATGGACCGTGCATCCCAAAGATAGGGAGGAAACTACAAAAGACCACCTGAAAAAATGTGCATGTGTGGTCGTTTTCAAGTGGGGAACCTGCTGAGGACCCTGTCAATTGGTGTCCTGGTCTTGTTTTGACTGCTGGCTGATCCCATGCGCCGACTTCGTTTCATCTCGGCCTGTGTTCTCCTCGTGGCGTTTGGTGCGGGGAGCGTGATGGGTCCTGTCTTGCACCGGGCGCAGCACGCGGCCGAGCAGGCCGCGGCCGCCAACCGGATCTGTCACGATGAGGCGGTTCACACGGCGGAGGGCGCAGTGTGGACGCACGAAGGCAAAGACCTCTTTGCGCCGGACTGCGACCTGTGTGCCACGCGGCTTCTGGTTGTGACGCCGGCGCCCCGGCCGTCCACGTCGCCGCAGCAGGTGGGCACGACGGCGGTCGCCCATCGGTCGCACGTGGCCTCGGCGGCAGTCTTCACCGATCGGTTCATCCGCGGGCCTCCATCTCTTTTTGAGGCCCGTCCGGTCGCCGTGTAGGTCGTTCCCATCGGGGTCGACGCCCCGCGTTGCTCTAGACGCCATCGATCTGCGTCTCGATGCGGGTTCAATTGACCCCCGTGTCTCTGAACGACATCTTGTCTTCCCAACGGAGGTTCTGTAGGAGAGAGGCATACGGCGGAGATGGACGGGATGCGTTCTTGCCTTCCCTGCTCCTCTGGCAAAGAGGGGCACCGCTCTTCGTCCCGATGTACCGATCTCTATATCTCTATGACTCTCCGAACGTCTCTCGTTGGATTTGTTTTCTGTTGGCTGCTC
>PXSY01000102.1 GCA_003023125.1 Bacteroidetes bacterium QH_10_64_19 | reverse complement strand
GTAATACCGATTGTGAGTTCGTTTGTGGACTGTTTTCGCGCGATTCCGCGCGGGCTTCATTTCGCTGGTGGAGGACAGCCGCGGGGTGCTGGCTGCTGAGTAGCGTGCCGTTGCCCCGGTGGATCGACCCGAGCCTCCGCGGAGGTCCACCCCGTGCCGAGGTCGGATCGAGAGATGAATCAGACGCCCCCCCTATCAGTTATCGGTGTGAACGTCCCTGTTGTTATCCAGCCAAGTGGGGGACGGGTGATCATCTGGACGCCGTGTCACGATCCCACCAACGCCTGTCTTCATGTCCTTTCCATTTGAGCGCGCCGCCTGCACGCTGGTCCCGGAAACGACCTATCGGACCGGCGGCACGGCCTCCCCGGTCCGCGTCTGCGTCATTGATCTGGGGACCAACTCGTTTCACGCAATCATCGTCGATGCCCATCCGAATGGCAGCTACCAGGTGGTCGACCGCCTGAAAGAGATGGTGCGGCTCGGGCAGCACGGGCTCGACGCCAACCGGCTCCCGGAGGCGGCGATGGATCGGGGCATCCAGGCCCTTGAGCGCATCAAGCTGCTCGCTGAAGGACGGGACGTACGCGAGCATCTCTCCTTTGCCACCAGTGCCATCCGGGAAGCGGTAAATGGAGGGGCCTTTATCCAGCGGGCCCGCGAACAGTTGGATCTTCGGATTCGGCCCATCAGCGGCCAGCGAGAAGCGCAGCTCATTTTTCAGGGCGTCAGCCGGACTGAGCAGTTCGCCGAGCCGAGTCTGCTCGTGGACATCGGCGGCGGCTCCGTCGAGTTTATCGTCGTGGACAACGACACGGACGTGTTCAGCGTCAGCCTGAAGCTTGGGGCGGCCCGCATGACCGAACGCTTCGTCTCGACGGACCCGATGTCGGAAGACGAGCAGGCGCAGTTGCGGGCCCATTTCAAAGATGCTCTCGCAGACGTGCTGGCGGCCTGTCGGGAGTACGGCGTCAACACAATCGTCGGGTCGTCGGGCACCATGAAAAGCCTTGCCCGGATGGCTCGACAAGAGTTTGGGGATTCAGGCCGATCGGTCTTCCAGCAGGCGTTTTCGGTCGAAAACGTGCGGACGGCCCTCCGATGGGTCATGCAGGCCTCCGCCCCCGAACGTGAGGCACATTCGGCCATCGAGCCGAGGCGGGTCGATCAGATCGGGGCGGGGGCCGTACTGCTCGATACGATCTGTGCGGGGCTTCCATCCATGCAGTCGATCACGGTGTCGCCCAATGCGCTTCGGGAGGGCATGGTCGTTCACTTCATCGACACGAACTACGGCCGGCTCCGACAGGTGGCGTCGTTTCGGGACCCCCGGCGGCGAAGCGTGCACGAGATGGCATACCGGTTCCAGTGGGAGGAAAATCACGCGCAGCACGTCGCGGCTACGGCGACCTTCCTGTTCGATGTCTGCGGTCCGCTGTACGACGGGCCGGATGGCGACGCGGAGCTGCTGGAATACGCCGCCCTTCTCCACGATCTGGGCTATCTGATTACGCACGACGAGCACAACGAACACTCCCGCTACCTCATCGAGCACGCGGATCTTCAAGGGTTTCAGCCTGAGGAAGTGATGATCATGGCTCTAGCGGCCCACTACCATCGCGGTCCCTACCCGGACCCGTCCCACGAGTATTTTGGGCGCGTGTCGTCGGCCCACCAACAACGGGTGCGCCAGTTGGCCGGGCTGCTACGTGTGGCGGAGGGGCTGGATCGGAGTCATTTTCAGAATGTCGTGGCCCTGCGGGCGCGGCTGAGCGAGACGGCCCTCCACCTCTTTCTGTCCACGAAGGGGGATCCGCAGCTGGAGGTGTGGGCCGCGCAGGAGCAGAGCGGTCTCTTCGAAGCGGCGTTCGGCCGGTCCTTGCACGTCGAGCCCACGGAGATTTCTGCTGATGCCAACGGCGAGGTTCCTTCTATGAACGGCCGCCCGGCGCGAACGGAAGGATAGTGCAGCGTCAACTGTTATCCCACGGGTTTCCGGTTGGAGCAAGAGGCGTTCGTCCTTCCATGCCAGACATCCCGGAAAAGTGGCGATGACGGTTCCGATCGGGGAGATATTTCAATTCATGCACGATTAACCGCCCCGAATCTTGCCCCTACGTCGGTGGCGCGTTACTTTGCTCGTTGTGAATCCCCTGCACCCCGCGCCTTTTGTGCGGGTCTACCGGCCTTCGTCGAGTCGGGCAGATCCGATAGGCGACGGAATTTTACCCGCTCGGACTACGCACGGGTTGGGCTTCACGGTAGCACCGGCCTCCGATCTGGGGCTTATTCAACCTGGACTCCTTGCCCTGAATTGATTCGGAACGACGAGGGGCGACACGGCTCCCAGCATGCACTGGAGTCCGCAATTGCGCCGACTGGTGCCGGTCCGAGATGCTGATCGGTTGTCAGTCTGCTGGCATCTCGATTTTCGCATCCTCCCGACTTTTCCTGCGACGCCGCTTGGGTTTATGGCTGCACCCTCCATGTTTTTTCTATTTGCGACGGTGGCGGTGGCCGCTGCTCTCGGCATGCTCATCGCCCGGAATCCCGTGGCGAGTGCACTGTGGTTGGTGCTTAATCTGTTCTGCATCGCCGGGCTCTATCTCACCCTGAATGCCTCGTTCATCGGGGTCATTCAGATTCTCGTCTATGCCGGGGCCATCATGGTGCTGTTTTTGTTCGTCATCATGCTTCTCAACCTCTCGGCCCTCCCGAAGCTCGAAGAAATCGAGTGGACGGCGGTCGGCGGGTTCACGGTGGGCCTCGTGCTTCTCAGCCAGCTGCTGTACGTGGTGGCGCTGGAGTTTGACCTCGGGGTCGAACCTGTGGGCGGCGAGACGGCAGCCGAGGTCGGCAGTGCCGCCACGTTGGGGGAGATTCTCTTTACCCGATACGCCATCCACCTGGAGGTTGCGGGCATTTTGCTGCTCGCCGCCACGGTAGGGGCCGTTCTGCTCGCTCAGCGCCGATTTGAATAGTTCTGACTGTTTGTCGGTTGTGGGACCTTGGGGATTTGTGCTCGGAATTTGGTCGTTGCGTCTCCAATCCGACAACGAGTGAGCGTCCGAGGATAAAGACTTTTGTAGCCAACAGACAACAAACAGCTACCCATCGACAAGATGGAAGTTGCCCTGAACTGGTACCTCGCCCTCAGTGCCGTACTCTTCACGATTGGGACGTGTGGGGTTCTATTTCGGCGCAACGCAATTGTCGTGCTGATGTCAGTAGAGCTCATGCTCAACGCCGTAAATCTCACGCTGGTCGCCTTCAGTCAGTCGATGGGCGACCCGACCGGTCAGATGCTCGTCTTCTTTTCCATTGCAGTGGCGGCGGCGGAGGCCGCGGTTGGGCTTGCCATCGTGATTGCCATTTTCCGGAGCAAGGTCACGGTAGACATTACCGAGATCAATCTCTTCAAGCACTAGCTGCTCGCTGTGCGCCCGTCTCGCTACCGCGCACGTTTCTGACAAACGGACCATTGCCGCGCTGATGACTTCTGCCGACTTGCTTCGTCTTGTTCTTCTCCTGCCGCTCGCCGGGGCGGTGCTTACGGGCGTGGCGCCCCTCTTCCTTCGGCACCTTCGGACTCGGGAAACGCTGCTAGGCACCATCGGGACGGCGGCGGTGGCCATTCCGTTCGTGCTCACGGTCTACCTGTTTGTCACGTTCGGTGGGGACCCGATCGTTGCGGACTACTTCACGTGGATGGCGGCGGGAGACCTGGACCTTTCCTTCGCCTACCGGGTCGATCAGCTGTCCCTGATCATGACGCTCGTGGTGACGGGGGTGGGCGGGGTGATTCATCTCTACTCGGTCGGCTACATGCACGGAGATCCCGGGTACTGGCGGTTTTTTGCCTACCTGAATCTCTTTATCTTCGCCATGCTGAACTTGGTGCTGGCGAACAACCTGCCGGTGCTCTTTCTGGGCTGGGAGGGCGTGGGCCTCTGCTCGTACCTGCTCATCGGGTTCTGGTACACGGACCTCGGCAACAGCGCTGCCGCCAACAAGGCGTTCATCGTGAACCGGATTGGGGACTTGGCCTTCCTTGTGGCCATGTTTCTGGTCTTTCGGGAACTGGGGTCCCTGAGCTTCGACGTGCTGCTCACGGAGGGTCCGGGCCTGCCCGAGGCTACGCTCAACTGGATCGTCCTTCTGTTCTTCATCGGGGCGACGGGCAAGAGTGCGCAGATCCCGCTCTTCGTGTGGCTGCCGGACGCGATGGCCGGGCCCACGCCGGTCTCGGCGCTCATCCATGCCGCCACCATGGTGACGAGCGGTCTCTATCTGCTGGCGCGCCTCTCGTCGCTGGTGCTCGGGGCGCCGGTGGTGATGGCCCTCATTGCAATCGTAGGGGCCGCGACGGCCCTCATGGCCGCGACGATCGCGATTGCGCAGAACGACATTAAGCGGGTGCTGGCGTATTCAACGGTCTCTCAACTCGGGTACATGTTCATGGCGGCCGGCGTGGGGGCCTTTTTCGTCTCCATCTTTCACGTTGTGACCCATGCCTTCTTCAAGGCCTGCCTCTTTCTCGGCTCCGGGAGTGTGATCCACGGGATGGAAGAGGTGGAGCACGGCCTCGACGAGATGGGGCAGGACACGAGCGACTTCGATCCGCAAGACATGCGCACAATGGGTGGGCTCGGGGACTACATGCCCACCACCCGCACGACGTATCTGCTGGCGACCTTGGCCATCTCGGGGATTCCCCTGACGGCCGGGTTCTTCTCGAAGGACGAGATTCTGTTCAAGGCCTTCGAGTACGGGTATGATGGATCCACCTACGCAGTGGCCGTGTGGGTCGTGGGCGTCTTGACGGCGGTCCTCACGGCCTTCTACCCCTCTGGACCCTCGGCGTGCTCTCGATCGTCGGTGGCTTCATTGGGCTCCCCGCGGTGATCAAAGGCGGAAAGTGGAACTGGATTCACCATTATCTCGGGGCTGAGTACGGGGGGCCGGTGGCAGAGGCGTCGGTGCACGGGCACGTGCCTGTGGCGCTGGAGTGGGGGCTCATCGCGCTGAGCTCCGCCATCGCCCTCGGGACGGTGTACTACACCTGGCGCGTCTATGGTGCCCGCGCCCTGGAGTACGACGCGGCCCTGAAGCAGCGGTTGGGAGGGCTGTATCAGCGGTGGGCGGACAAATACTACTGGGACGAATTCTACAACGAGGTGGTGGTCGACACACTGATCGATGGAATCGCCCGCAAAGGCCTTGCGGCGTTCGATGACACGGTCGTGGACGGGGCGGTCAACGGCGTGGCGGACGCGGCGCAGAATTCGAGCGGCCTGCTGCGACGAACGCAGACGGGGATCGTGCAGAATTATGCCCTGGCTCTCGTCCTGGGGACTGTCCTGGTGATTGGGTTGATGCTATTCGGGATTTGACTGTAGTTCGATGGTGCCTACGCATTCATGTGGGAGGTTACGGCGTTATACCTTGAGGAATGATGCGTGAGGAATGATGCGTGGGTGATGAAATAATGTAGTCCGTCACGTTTCACGCATCACGCTTCACGACTCCGAAAGCGCGTGCAGGAAGATTTTGACCGGCCAATTGGCATTTCCCTAAGCCCTTGATAGATGGACATTCCCTACCTCACATCGCTCGTCATCTTCCTCCCGGCCGTCGGGGCCCTGCTGACGCTGTTTCTGCGTCGGGCCTCGTCGATTCGGTGGACGGCCCTCGTGACGACCACGGTCACGTTCGTGCTGTCGCTGGGGCTGTTCGTCGGCTATGACCCGACGGTGAGCACCGCCTTGGCGCCGCAGTTGACGGACGTTTGGGCCGGATGGGTGCCGGGGGACTACGATGTGAAGTACATCGTTGGCATTGATGGCCTGAGCCTGTTGCTCGTGCTGCTGACGACTCTGCTCGGGCCGATCGTTGTGCTCTCGTCGTGGACCTATATCGGCGAGAAGCAGAAGGGCTACTACGCGCTCCTGCTGTTGCTGCAGACCGGGATCACGGGCGTCTTCGCGTCCTTCGACCTCTTTCTCTTCTACATCTTCTTCGAGCTCACCCTCATCCCGATGTACTTCATCATCGGCGTCTGGGGCGGAACGGAGCGCATCTACGCGGCCGTCAAGTTTGTGGTCTACACGTTCGTCGGCTCGCTCCTGATGCTGGTGGGCATCCTGTATCTCGGCGACGCGGCGGGCGACGCGGTGAACAACGGCGTGTTCACCACCGACTGGTACACGCTGCTGGAGTACAACGTCCCGCTGGCGGCGCAGGGCTGGCTCTTCGCGGTGTTTGCCTTCTCGTTTGCGATCAAGGTGCCCCTCTTTCCGCTGCACACCTGGCTGCCGGACGCCCACGTCCAGGCCCCCACCGGGGGCTCCGTCATCCTGGCCGGGGTGCTCCTGAAAATGGGGACCTACGGCCTGCTGCGCTTCTGCCTGCCCTTCTTCCCAAACGTGGCGCAGAACTATGCACTCCTCTTTGCCGTGGTTGCCATCGTCGGCATCATCTACGGGGCGCTGGTGGCCCGCGTGCAGGACGACGCAAAGAGCCTCGTGGCCTACTCCTCCATCAGCCACCTCGGGTTCGTGGTGCTGGGCCTCTTCGCCTTCACCCCGGAGGCGATGCAGGGGGCGGTGATTCAGATGATCAACCACGGCCTTTCCACCGGGGCCCTCTTCCTCCTCGTGGGGATGCTGTACGAACGCCGGCACACCCGCATGATGGACGACTACGGCGGGCTCGCGACGTCCGTCCCGGTGCTCACCACCTTGATGGTGATCAGCGTGCTCGCCTCGGCGGGCCTGCCGGGCCTGAACGGGTTCGTGGGCGAGTTTCTGATCCTCCTGGGCTCCTTTAAGAGCACCGTCATTGACAGCCCGGTGCTCATTGCCTTCGCCACCACGGGCGTCATCCTCGCGGCGGTTTACCTGCTCCACATGGTCTACCGCACGTTCTTCGGCGAGCTTGCCGACGAGGCGAACGCGCAGATGGCGGACCTGAACGCCCGTGAGTTTGGGCTCATGGCGCCGCTCATCGTGCTCATGTTCGTCCTCGGGTTTGTCCCGAATCCGTTCCTCCGACAGACGGCCCCGACGACCGAATTTCTCCTGGACACGGTGGAGAAGAAGCGGGCTGCGGTGCAGGAGATGGAGAACGACGCCGCCGTGTCCACCGACGAGCCGAGGCGCGTCCCGACGGCCCCGCTCGAGGCGGAGGAGAGTTCCATCGACATCCCGACGTCCTTGCCCTGAGTGAATCGCGGTGGGCGACCGGCTGGTGGCCCGCAGTGTCCCACCCGGTGGCCCCGTTCAATCTTTCTTTCAGACCACCATTCCTTCCCCCATGCCCTCACGTGAGCCCCTTTCCGACGACGACATCGACGACGCCCTGGCGGACCTGGACGGATGGTCCCACGCCGACGACAAGCTGAAAAAGACGTACGAGTTTTCTGACTTTCGGGAGGCCATCAGCTTCATCGTGCGGCTCTCCTTCTACGCGGAGGAGATGATGCACCACCCCGAACTGGAAAACGTCTACAACACTGTGTCCGTAGCCCTTACGACCCACGACGCCGGGGGTACGGTAACGGAAATGGACGTCGAACTGGCCGCAAAGATCGAAGAGCTTGCCTAGGGGGCGGCCGAGGAGACACTGCCGTGTGGGGGCCACGGCGGACGATGCTTGAGTAACGAACGGTGTGATTGTGCCTATGGATTTGTCCACTGCATTTCCGTCCCTCGTGGCCGACCTGCCGGCGGCCTTTTCTATGTCGGTCGTGGGGCTGGTCGGGCTTGCGATGATTGTGCTGGATGCGTTCCGCAACGACCATCCCGCCATTCCCTGGCTCGGGGTGGTGGCGCTTGGGGGGGCCGCCCTCTGGGAGCTCGCCCAGCTCGGCGCCCCGCAGGGCACGGTGTTCTTCGACACCCTCCGGACCGGGGGCTTCGTGGCGTTCATCAACCTCATTGTTCTGCTGACGGGCCTGGCGACCATTCTCCTCTCGATCCCCTACCTCAACAAGCTGCGGCACGACTACGGCGAGGTCTACGCACTGATCATGTACGCGACGGTCGGGATGATCATGCTCGGCTCCGCGAACAACATGGTCAGCATCTTTCTTGGCCTCGAGACCATGTCGGTCTGCCTCTACGTCCTGACCGGGCTGGTGCGGGAGGACGAGGGGGCCGTGGAGAGTGCGCTGAAATACTTCCTGCTCGGGGCGTTCTCGACGGGCTTCTTCCTGTACGGCATCGCGCTCATGTACGGGGCCACGGGCACGATGATGTTGCCGGAGATGGCGGCGGCCGAGCTGGGCAGCGTCTCGACGCAACTCCTGTTCTGGGGCGGATTCGCCCTCTTCCTGGTGGGCTTCTTCTTCAAGGTGAGCGCGGCGCCGTTTCACATGTGGACCCCCGACGTGTACCAGGGGGCGCCCACGCCGCTCACCGGCTACATGTCGACGGCCACCAAGGCCGCGGCCTTCGCCGCCCTCATCCTGGTGCTCGTCCACGCGGCGCCGGGGGGCGAGTGGCAGCTGGCCCTGGCCGCGGTGGCGGTGCTCACGATGGTGATCGGGAACGTGATGGCGCTGGCACAGACCAACGTGAAGCGCCTCCTCGCGTACTCGTCCATTGCGCACGCCGGGTACGTGCTCGTCGGCCTCTCGGCGGGGACGTCGGCCGGATACGCCGGGGCGCTCCTCTATCTGCTCGTCTACGCGGTAATGAACATCGGAGCGTTTGGCGTCATGTCGCTTCTGGAGTGGGACGGCAAGGAGGGCCGCGAACAGACACTGTCGTCCCTCGCGGGCATCGCCAACGACCGGCCCGTCCTGGGCACCACGATGGGAGTGTTCATGTTTAGCCTGATCGGCTTTCCCCCTCTGGGCGGCTTTGCGGGCAAGTACTTCGTCTTCGCTCCGGCCGTGGACGCGGGGCTGACCTGGCTCGTGGTGATCGGGGTGCTTATGAGCGCCCTTAGTGCCCATTACTACCTGCGCGTCGTCTACGTCTTCTGGATGCAGTCGGCCGGCGCGGTGGACGCGACCAATCCCGTCCAGTCCGCGGCGTTTCCGCGCGCCACGCTGGGGGCCAAGGGCACGCTCGTGGTCTGCGCGGTTGCCCTCGTGGTGCTCGGCGTCTCCTTCGGGGGGGTCCTGGAAACGACGTCGGGCTTCTTCGACGCGGCCGCGATGGCCGCGGCGCCGTAGAAGAAGGAGGGAACTGGGTCTGTCGTGTCGAATGGAACGCCCGCTCCGATGGAGACGCTGCTCCGCGATCGGCTCCCGCACGCCCCGCAGATGGGGCTTTTCGTGACGCCGAACCTGCCGGCGGATCGGCTCGACAACGCGCTCTCCGACTACGCGATGGAGGTGGGGCGGGACGAGGCGCTGGCCCTCTACGACGCGACCCTGAGCGGCACGGGGGGCGACGGGGCCGTCTTCACCCCCGACCGGTTTGTCTTTCAGAACAACGATCTCCAGGCCACGCAAACCGTCCGGTATTCGGACCTCGTGGGGGTGGAGACGCAGAGCCGCTGGTTTGGGCTGGGGGGCAAGGTGGTGGCGCTAACGGTCAACCGCGGGCGGGCCACCTTCGAGCTCACGATGGACTTCTCCGGCGCCCCGAAGGCCGCGTCGTACGTGGGCGACTTTCTCAACACGGCGATGGTGCGGGACATCGACTTTGCGCCGGCCGCGGAGCCGGACACGACGGACGTGGCGGCCGTGCAGGAGGCCCTGGAGCGCCTCCGGGCCGAGCGGAAGCTAACCGCGGACGACTACGAGCGCCTGATGGAGACGCTCGGGGAATGAGCCGAGTCCCCTTCGGCTCCGCGTCCCCCGATGTCGTACTCGTCGAGCATGCGCCGCAGCTCATGCACCTCCGTCACGTCGTAGAACACCAGGACGTGACGACTGTCGCCGCGGGGGGCGGGGCGGACTTTAATCTCGACACGGTGCCCATGCCGCCACGGCCGACGACCGCGTCGAGGCGGTAGCCGTCCAGTACGTCGCCGGGGTTTTGGCATTGGGGAGGAGAGAGGGAGAAGGGGGCGAGGAGCGTTTGTTCGTACGGCCCATTCGGAGAGCCGATCGGACTCATCCGTCGCAGCTCAGAGCGGAGCCCGACGGGACGCTAGGGGCCAGAAAAGTATCGGAGGAGGCTCCTCAGCAGGCCCTCTTTGCGATCCGTGAAGGGGGGAAAGACGGCTCGCAGGAACGATGCG
>PXSY01000101.1 GCA_003023125.1 Bacteroidetes bacterium QH_10_64_19 | reverse complement strand
CCCACCCGCTGAAGAAAAGCGACCCCCGCTCACAGAACTTCTCGCAGTCCCAACCGGACCCACACGGCTCATAAACTCATGACCCCTACACTCATGACTCAGCGCACCATGCTTCCGACCACCTCCCTCTCTCGAAAAACGACCTTCCTTCTCATGGTTGAACTGCTACTGTTCACCCTCGTCGCGTGTGGATCGAGCGTGCCGACGGCACCTGCATCGTCGACGGCGCCTGCCGTCGGACCCGCAGCGACCGACTCACTTCTCCGACAGACCAAAACCCACATTCGCGAGGCCACCAACAAGGGCTCGATCGATTCCCTGAAGCAGGCCCGCGCCTGGGCCAAGCAGGCCACCGGGGGCGAGCGCGAGGCCCTGGCCCACTACTACGCCGCCCTCGCCGACTTCCGAATGGTGAACCAGCTCCCCGAAGACGACGAAGACCAGCGCGAGCAGGTGATCGAAGACGCCATCAGCCACCTCAAGCGCGCCACGGAGATCGATTCAACGATGACCGACGCCTGGGCGCTGCTATCGGGATGCTACGGCCAAATGATGAGCATGAATCCGATGCAGGGCATGTCGCTGGGCCCAAAGTCCAACGAAGCCATGGAGGCGGCGAAGGAGCACGGCCCCGACAATCCGCGCGTCTGGATCATCGACGGCACGTCGGACTTCTACACGCCGAGCATGTTTGGCGGCGATAAAGAACAGGCCCTCAAAAAGTTCAAAAAAGCCGCCCGTCTCGCCGAGCAGGAGTCGATCGACGACCCACTGATGCCCAGCTGGGGGCACGCCGAGGCGCACGCCTGGATTGGCATCGCCCACATGGACGCCGAGCGGTACGACGAGGCCCGCACGGCGTTCGAGACGGCCCTGGACATCAACCCCGACTACGGCTGGGTGAAGCACGTCCTTCTGCCAAAGGTCAAAGAGAAGCAGAGCTGAACGGCCTCGTACGTCTCAGGGTCACGAGTCACACCACGCTCGTCGTCCGAAGACACAGCGATTGAGAACGTCCTCATGACCCATCGACTCGTAACTCCCCCACTCGTGATTGCAAACTCGTGACTCAGCTCCCCGGGGAAATCCCAATCTCATCCGTGTCTACCAACCCGTCCCCCGAACCATGTCGTCCAGATCTTCGGCCTCATCGGCCCTAACGGCGCGGGCAAAACGACGACCGTCGAGTGCGCGCTGGGCCTGCGCCGGCCCGATGCGGGCACCGTGCGTGTGCTCGGCATGGACCCGCAGCAGGCGCCGCCCGGGCAGTTCTACCGTCGGGTTGGCGCCCAATTGCAGGAGGCCGCCCTGCCCGACCGCATCACGGTCCGCGAAGCCCTCGACCTCTTCGCCTCCTTCTACCCCGAGACGACCGATCGCGACGCGCTCCTCGACCGGTGGGGCCTGGCGGACAAGCGGGACGCCTCGTTCGACGCCCTCTCCGGCGGCCAGAAGCAGCGGCTCTTCGTGGCCCTCGCGCTGGTGCACGAGCCCGACCTCGTGGTGCTCGACGGCGCAGGCGCTCTGCGACCGGGTCGCCATGATGCATCAGGGCCGGTGCGTGGCGCTCGACACGCCCGACGCCCTCGTCGACCGGCTCGACGCCTCCTACCGAGTCCACTTTGCTGTTCCCGCCCCGTTTGACCCGGATCGACTCCAGGCCACCGACGGCGTGGAGCACGTGAACGTTACCGACGGACATGTGGAGGTGCGAGGGGGCGACGACCTGCTGACGACGGTCGTGCGTCACCTCGCCGACCAGAACATCACGCCCGACGATCTCCACGCCGAGCGCGCCACCCTGGAGGACGTTTTCCTTACCCTCACCGACGCTCGCTCCCCGCAAACCCCAAATACGGCACCACCGCCTGAAGAGAGGCCCTCATGACTCGTCAACTCATGACTCATCAACTCACGACTCATCAACTCATGACTCACAGCCAGACGTGAGGCAGTCCACGTCCCTCGTTCAGCACACCCGCTCAAGCTTCGTTGAATCGATGAAGGCATTCCTCCCCCTCACCTGGACCGAATTGAAGCTCTTCCTGCGGGAACCGATGGCGACGTTTTTCACCCTCGCGTTCCCCCTGCTGCTCCTCGTTGCCTTCGGCGCCATCTTCGGCAACGACCCGGGCTCTGCCCTCAGCCTCCTCAGCCTGCCGACCACGCTGGCCACCTACCGCGACCAGGGCGTCCTGCGGCGCTTCCAGGTAACCCCGCTCCGGCCCACGGCGGTGCTGGGGGCACAGACCGTCGTCCATGTCCTCATGCTTCTCGTGAGCGTCGTGGTGCTGATGGGCGCCGCGGTTTTCGCCTACGACGTGCCCGTCCCGACCCCGCTCCTTCTCGCCCTTGCCAGTCTTTTGCTCGCCGGGCTCAGCTTCCTCGCCGTCGGCTTCCTCCTGGCCGCTGTGGTGCCCACGGCTCGCGCGGCGCAGGCGGTGGGCAATGCCCTGTTCTTCCCGATGCTATTTCTGTCCGGGGCGGCCCTCCCTCAGTTCCTGTTCCCCGAGTGGCTGAAATCAGCCAGTGCAGCACTCCCTCTTACCCACGCCACCTGGCTTCTGCAGGACGCCTGGCTGCGGGGCCAGTGGAACGGAACCGCAGGACTCGTCCTTGCAGGAGTGGGCATCGTAAGTACCGTCGTGGCGGCGTGGGCCTTCCGATGGTCGTAACGCACCGCGACGAAACGCCTCCCTCCCAACGAACTGAGCAACACGTCGCCGGTGTCCTCCTCAATCGAACTCGACGCCCCCTTGGACGACATCGACGTCCAGACTCCCCCGAAGCCGCGCATCACCTGGACGGGTATTGGGTTGGCTGTGGTGGGCTGGATGCTCTACGCGCTCCTCTACACGTTTTTCATCGTGCAGCAGAGCCCAAATGCCCCTTTCCTCGGCGTCTTTGCCGGGCAGCTTGCCTTCGCCTTTGTGCTCGGACTCTACAGCGTACCCGTCTGGTGGCTCACAGTGCGCGAGATGGACCGGATGCACTGGGGATGGACGGTCGGTGTGCACCTGCTCCTCGGTCCCCTCTACGCATGGGGCGGGCTCGAGTCGTACCTGTTCGTCATTCGGACTGCGTTTACCGCTAGCGCCGCAGCGGAGATCGAGGCCCAGTACCAGTGGATCGTATTCGGCAATCTTACGGTCTACGCCATCCAGTTTGCGCTCTACCACCTGATCCGCAACGTGCAGCGCCTGCGGCAGAAGGAGCAGCAGGCCACCGAGCTTCTAGCCCTGGCCCGCGAGCAACAGCTCGCTGCCCTCAAGGCCCAGTCAGCGCCACCCTCAAGCGGGATCCCGAACAGGCCCGAGAGATGATTGCGAAGCTGTCCAGCATGATGCGCTACGCCCTCGACGGCTCGGACCGCGACCTCGTTCCACTCCGGGAGGAAATCGACTTCACCCGCCGGTATCTCGACCTAGAGCGGCACCGGTTTTCGGATCGGCTGGAGGCTCAGGTGGACGTCGACGCAGACGCGGACGCGCTGGACACGCCGGTGCCACCGATGGTGCTGCAGCCGCTCGTGGAAAATGCGCTGCGCCACGGCATCGCCCCGAGAGAGGAGGGCGGATCCGTCACGGTCGAGGTGGCCACCGAAGACGACGGGCTCGACGTGCGGGTGGAGGATACCGGGGTGGGCCCGGACGACAAAGACCCGCTCTCGGACTCGACGGACGGCACCGGCCTCGCCACCACGAGCACGCGCCTGGAGCGTACCTTCGGCCCCGACGCCGCCCTCCACACCGCCGAAAACGACCCGACCGGCTTCACCGTCTGGTTCTCCATCCCCAGAGAAGACACCGCCGGCTCCTAACCTCCTGCACCTTCAACCTCCTGCACCTTCAGCCTTCCAACCTTCAACCCAAACCAGTGAGAGCCCTCATCGTCGACGACGAACCGCCCGCCCGCAATCTCATCCTGGAGTACCTAGAGGACGTGGACCGAATCACCCCCATCGGCGAATGCACAAACGGTCGGGAGGCCATCGAGGCCATCAACGAGACGGCCCCGGACCTCGTCTTCCTCGACGTGCAGATGCCGGGCCTCGACGGTTTCGACGTGCTGGAGCGCATCGACGTGCTGCCGGGCATAATCTTCTCCACCGCCTACGACGAGTACGCGATCGAGGCCTTCGACGCGGGGGCGGTCGACTACCTCCTCAAGCCGTACAGCAAAGCCCGCTTCCGGAAGGCCGTGGAGCGGGCGCTGGAGCGCCACGAAGGGGACGACGGTGAGTACGGCGACCGCCTCGCGGCGCTGCTCCAGGAAGCGAAGGGCAGCGACGAAGACGCCCCCGAGCGGCTCTACGTGCGCCACGGGGAC
>PXSY01000100.1 GCA_003023125.1 Bacteroidetes bacterium QH_10_64_19 | reverse complement strand
AATCTGGTTCGCATCTTCGCTCCGGACGTGGCCCGCGCCTACAACCTCAGCGCCCCGCAGGGCCTCGTGGAGGGCGTCGCGGTGTATCGGGAAAGTCGGTATGAGGACGGGGCGGGCCGGCTGAACGCGCCCCTCTTCACCATGAAAATGCGGGCGGCCATGCTGTCGGACGATCCCTGGTCGCTCACGCAGATGATGGAGCCGCCCGCGTACACCCAACCCTTCAATCGCTTCTATATCGGCGGGGCCCACGCGTTTAAAGCGTGGACGGAGCGTGGAGACCACCCCAATGCGGCGTTCTTTCGGGACGCAACGGCCCTCCACAGCCAGTTTCCCTTTCTGGGGTTCGGGGTCGGGCTCTGGACGGGGCTGGGGCAGTGGCCCGGCGCCCTGGACGACGAGCTTCGCTCAGCTTTCCAGGCTCAGTATCAGCGGGAGATGGAGCGCCGTGCGCCCTTCACGGATACGGAGGTCGTAGCGGGGGAGACGGGGCATAACTATCGGCGGCCCTACTGGGTCAGCGCGGATTCAGTGGTCACCTACCTGCACGGGTACGACGTGCGGCGGGGCTTCTACCGAGTGCACGCGGAAACGGGGGAGCGGTCGCTCGTGCGGGTCCAGTCGAGCACAGAGGACTACACCTATGCCCTCAGCCGCGATACGAGCGCACTCTACGCCTCGCGCTATGTGCCGGACCCCTGGGTGCCCACGCAGGAGGTGGCGGAGGTAGAACGCGTGGACTTGTCGGACGGGGAGGCGACGCGGCTTACGGAGAACGGGCGTGCCTTTGCCCCGGTAGAGGCCCCGAACGGAGACCTCTGGGCCGTTCAGAATGATGGCGCCTTCAGCCAGTGGGCGCGTCTCGACGGGCCCGATGTTCAGCCTCTGACGCAGTTTGAAGAAGCACGCTTCAAGCAAATTGCCCCATCTCCCAATGGGCACACCGTCGCTGTCCTGCTGAACGTGGAGGGAACTCAACGGATCTATCGGATCGATCACCATCGACGAGACGACGTTCGGCTGCAGCCCTGGCTGGGGCTCCGGGAGGCCATCATCTACGATCTGTGCTGGGGGCCGGAGGGGCGCTATCTTCTCTTTTCGGCCGATCTGTCCGACGCGGTGAACATCTTTGCGTTTGACCCGCCGCGTCCCCCGGCCCGTCAGGTACAGGCGGAGGGGGACGACGCCCCCGACTCTGACGAGAGTCGCCCCTATCAGGCCTGGCGCCACCTGGCCCCGCGGATGGTGTATCCGACGGTGCGGTACGATCCCGACGAAGCCGACCGCCCGACCGCCCAGCGCATCAAAAAGCTCGGGGTGGGGGTGGGCGTAGGCGTGGCGGGGAACGACCCGCTGGGGCGGTGGCGCTACGAGGGCGACGCGTACCTGCAGGACGGACGGCTGTGGGGAGCGGCTACGGTGCAGTCGGGACGCTGGCGGCTCCGCCCGTCGCTGACGGTGTTCAATACGCCCGAAACTGTGCCGGTGGCGCTCGAAGATTCTCCCCAGTCCGCACGTGTCGGGCTTGAGGAGCGAGGAGTATCGCTGGACACACGGCTGCCCATTCGCCTGCAGTCGAACGTGTACCAGAGCGCCGCGGCCCTGTCGCTGGGCGCAGAGTACCGGCAGACTCGGTTTTTTGGGGATCCGCTCGCCGCGGAGACAACGCCGTGGCGCGACCGGGTCACGCTGTCGCCTCGGGCGGTGTGGGGCCACCGCGTGCAGCAAAATCCTCGCGACCTCGTGCCTAATCAGGGCCTCATTCTCAACACCAGCGCTGAGATCGACGTGTGGACCGACGATATTTCGCCCAGCCAGGCGTTTATCGGGACCGCAGATGTCTATCTTCCACTCGCACTTCGGACTCACACCGGGGTCCGGCTTGGGGCCGGACTGCTTACCCAAAACCAGGAGGCGGTCATAGGGACGAGTCAGTTCGTGCCTCGCGGCTACGAGGATGTCGCGCTCGGATCCGGATCCTTCCTGCGGGTGGGCGCGGAGGTCACGCAGCCGCTCTGGTACATTGACGACGGATCCACGCTCATTCCCTTTTATGCGAAGGCGCTCTACGGGTACGGCTTCGGGCAAACGATGACGGCACTCGGGGATGAGGGCGCCTCGTACAGCTCTGTCGGGGCGGGCATCGGACTTGAGTTTCGGTTCTTCTACGCTCTCGATTTTGACGTCCAGATTGGGGCCGCCTTTCGTCTCGGGCCAGAGGATATCGATCTCGTTTGGCGATGAGGGTCGGTGGGGGGCGAGGCGCTGTGCGACCGCATTGTCCTTGTGCTTCCGTGTCCCGCGCTCCGGGCCCGATCCGGGGGACCGCTGGATCTTCGCCGGTCCGGTGAAGCGCTCAAGGTAAACTTTCAGCGAGATCTGGAACGGATCTGCTCGTGGGCGAGGAATCGCACCTGCTTCTACGAACTCTCATGGGGCGGGGACGTTACCATGCCGAACTGGTTGTCCAACAATCCCTCAGTCCTTCCATATGGAAAAGCTTCGTTGCAAGACCTGTGGTTGTGAGAGCCTGCGCCCGATGCAGGTGGTGTTCGAAGAGGAGGACGAGTTTGACGACCTGCTCGGGGAAGAGCAGGAGTCGCGCTTCTACAGCTGTCAGGTTTGTGGCGACAACTGGCTGTCGGTGAAAGAGAAATCGGCCGACGGGGAATGCACGCTCACCTTTGTTCACCAGATGGGCACCTCGCCCGTTCTGAAGCGCGTCGCCCACATGACGAACTCGGTCGTCATTTCCGACGAGAGTGTCGACGAGTGGCAATACTTCAAGGGCGACGAGCCGGTTGAAGAGTCGGAGTGGGAGGCAACGCTCTCGGACCGGCGTGACACCCTGAAGGCGACCTGCATGAACTAGCGACGTCCGTTTGTTCTGGACGGTCTTCGAGCCCGGGGCCACTGAGGTCCTGGGCTTTTTGTTTGCGGCCTCCCGCTGTGTGCGACCTCCCGGGTGGGGGCGGGGAAGACGGGGTACGCAGGCACATCCCTGGAGCAGGGCCGGATGGGAAGACGCGATCATGCAAAGAGTGTCGACACGGCGAAGAACCATCTACGCCGAATTGAGGGTGTTTTCGATGGCTTCCGTAAGGTCAGCCCGCGTGAAGGGCTTACTCACGTACTCGTTGAATCCTTTCTGGAGGAAGTCTTCGCGGTCGCCGGGCATGGCATAGGCGGTGAGGGCCACGGCAGAGACATCGCCCATCCCGTCCCGCTCCCGGATGCGGTGGAGAAGTTCAGTTCCCGTTTCGTCTTCGCTCAAATTGATGTCGAGCAGGAGAACGTCGAACGAGCTGTCGTCTACGGCCTGCAGGGCGCTCTCGACACCGGGAACCACTTCCACGTCGTACGATCCCTTGAGCAGGTGCTCCAGCAGAAGCTGGGTCTCAGAATTGTCCTCGACGGCCAGAATGCGTGCAGTCTCCGATGTGCTCATGAGTGATGCGGTGGTGAGGAAAAGAGAAGCAGAGGAAAAAGACATTTACTCCGCCCCGTGAGCAAATACTAAGTAGAGCAGGGGAAAAACATTAACTACGCATCCGAAGAACCCCAGGCGGTCATCCCGCACACCGACCGCCGTTGGGAGACATACCACGACGGGTTTTCGGATGCGAGAAGAGCGACGTACCTCGTTCTCCCTACTTTGTATCAACCCACGGAGATACAAGAGAGTCTGTTCAAGGAATGAATCGGGCGGTCCGAAGATCCCTCGGGCCGTGTCTTCGTTGTGTCCGGAGTGCTGAGGGGCAGCTTCTCCATCAGAGTGCCCATCGGACCTGTAGTCGGAGATCACGGCGGCGAGACCCCGCGATCTGATTGAGGCCGGACCCGATGGTGTCGCGATTGTCGTACCTCGTGATCCCGAATTTTGCTTCGAGGGTCAGGCCGGGAAATGGCTCGTACTGAGCCAGAACGTAGGACCGCCGGCCCCGATCGAAAAACACGGGCACCGAGAAGCTGTAGCGCAGATCGTGCTCGTAGGCGTAGATGCGCGCGGCAAAACCATCGGTGTCGAAGAAGGCGACCTGTGCATCGATTTGTAGGGACGGGTGCGGCAGCCACCGGACGCCCTGTGACAAGAAAAAT
>PXSY01000061.1 GCA_003023125.1 Bacteroidetes bacterium QH_10_64_19 | reverse complement strand
TCGAAGAACGTGATGTCGTATTCCTCGGTGTTTGCCTCCAGCACCTGCAGCATCGTCTCCGCCTGGTCGTCGCTGAAGGGGCGCTCCAGGTCGGCCGTGGGAATGATGTGGTCGGTGGTGGCGTAGGTCCGCTCCGGAAAGGCCACCGACAGGTCGCGCTCCTCGAGCATGCCGAACGCCTGCGGACTCGTCACCTCGTGGATCAGGTGCAGTCCCACGAACAGTTGCGTCTCGCCGGTGGGAAGCTCGCGGACGGCGTGTTGGTCCCAGACTTTGTCGTAGAGAGTACCGGTGGACATCGGGGAGTAAGTGAGTTGCAAGGGGATTGCAGGTATCCGGAGGCGTGATGCGTGAAACATGATGCGCAAGAGGAAGGCAGCCTCACGTATCACGCGTCACGATCACTCGAACGCAGTCATAATGCCGTTCTGGACAAACTCGACGGACTGGGCGTTTTCGCGGGCGGCGGCGAGGCGGTTGAGGGCATCGACGTATGCCTCCGCGGAGGCCCGAACGATGTCGGTATTGCGGGCCGTGCCGGCAAACTGATTCTCACCGTAGCGAATCGTCACATCTACGGCCCCCTGCGCGTCGGCCCCCTCACTGATGGAGCGAATCGAGTAATCGACCAGCGTGTGTGGGGCGTCGATGGCATGGTCAATGGCGCGGTAAATCGCGTCGACCGGCCCGTCGCCCGTCGCCTCTTCCGTACGCGTCGATCCGTCGTCCCGCCGGATCTGCACCGAGACCTGTGAGTCCTCGTCCGTGGTGATCTGCACGGAGAGATGATCGAGGCGGTAGGCCGGCGTCCCTCCGTTGGTCGCCGCGCCGTTGTCGGGGAGGCCCTTTGCCGACTCCACCGCGTCGGAGCCGAAGTTCTCCATCATCTGCTTCAGGTCCTCTTCAAAGACCTCCTTTTTTTGGTCGGCAAGGTCGAGGAATCGGTCGTAGATCTCGTCGCGGTGGGCGTCGGACACCTCGTAGCCCAGGGCGTCCAGGCGGTTGAAGAGGCCGTGCCGACCGGAGTGGCGGCCCAGTCGGATCTGCTCGGCGTCCTGCCCCACGTCCGCGGCGGACATGATCTCGTAGGTCGTCCGCTCCTTCAGCACGCCGTGCTGGTGAATGCCGGCCTCGTGGCTGAACGCGTTGCTCCCCACGATGGCTTTGTTCGGCTGCACCGGGAAGCCCGTCGCCGCCGACACCAGCTGGCTGGTCGGCGTCAGGTGCTCGGTGTGAACGTGCGTCTCCGCGTCGAACTGGTCCGCGCGGACGGTGAGGGCCATCACGATCTCCTCTAGGGCGGCGTTGCCGGCCCGCTCGCCGATGCCGTTGATCGTGCACT
>PXSY01000060.1 GCA_003023125.1 Bacteroidetes bacterium QH_10_64_19 | reverse complement strand
GCCTCGGTGATGGTCTCGACCGGAAACACCGCGAGATCGTCCACCACAGCGGCCTCGGCGGCGTTTTCAGCGGGCACCAGGACGCCCTCGTAGCCCTCTTCTCGCGCCTTCATGGCCATTGGCAGTACGCCATTGACCGGGCGCACCGTGCCGTCCAACGCCAGTTCACCGGTCAGCCAGTACCGATCCAGGATGTCACCGTTAACCATGTCGCCGCTGGCGGCCACCCACCCCACCGCCATTGGCAGATCGAACGCCGCACTCTCCTTCGGCACGTCGGCCGGGGCGAGGTTGATGGTAATGCGGCCCCACTCCACGGGGATGCCGTTGTTTTCAAGGGCGGCGCGCACCCGGTCGAAGCTCTCGCGCACCGCCGCCCGCGGGAGCCCCACCACCGAGAGGCCCCGCATGCCGGAGGCGACGTTGGTTTCAAGTTCCACGGGCAAGGCCTCCACCCCGTGCGTAGTACTGCTCCCTCTCCGGACGTGCGGGCCAACCGGGGGCGGCAGACAGCGGACCACCGGGGCGGCCCAACATCGACAATCCAGGCTCTGCGATCCGGGGGTCTTTTCGGGGGAGGCCCTCTCTGCGATGTCGGATCACAGATCTGGCGTCCGGCACAGCACGACGTCTCGGCCGTCTCCTCAGGCTGGAAGGGCGCGGTCCGGTTCCCCCTGCACGAACGCCTCGGCCCGGCGGACCATCTCCTTGCTGCCGATGAAGAGCGGGGTGCGCTGGTGCAACTTCTCCGGCGACTTCTCAAGGATCCGCGTATGGCCGTCCGAGGCGGCCCCGCCGGCCTGTTCGGCGATGAAGCCCATCGGGTTGGCCTCGTACATGAGCCGGAGCTTGCCCTCCGGACTCCCGTCCGTGGCTGGGTACATGTAAATGCCTCCCTTCAGCAGATTGCGGTGGAAGTCCGACACAAAGGACCCGATGTAGCGCGTCTTTGCGGGGCGGTTCGTCTCCGGATCCTGCTGCTGGAGCCAATCGAGGTACGAGCGGAGTCCGTCCCCGAACGAGTGGCGATAGCCGCTGTTGATGGAGAAGATGCGCCCGCGCGACGGGGTCTTGAGATTGGGGTGCGACAGGAGAAACTCACCGATGGAGGGATCCAGCGTGAAGCCGTTCACGCCGTTGCCGGTGGTGTAGACGAGCGTCGTCGAAGGCCCGTAGACGACGTATCCGGCCGCCACCTGCTCGGTCCCGGGCTGAAGAGCGGCCTCGGGGGAAGGCTCTTCCTTGTCGTACTCGTCGGAAAGGCGGTAGATGCTGAAGATGGTGCCCACCGATACGTTCACGTCGATGTTCGACGAGCCGTCGAGGGGATCCAGCAGGACGATGTACTCGCCGTCCCCTTCCTCCGACAGGGTGCTCAGCGGGATGGCTTCTGCGTGTTCCTCGGACCCGATGAGGCAGCACTCGCCGCCGCGCCGCAACGCCTGCACGAACTCGCGGTGCGCGAGGGCATCCATCTTTTGCTGGACCTCCCCCTGCACGTTGGTTTCCCCCGTGGTGCCGTACACGTCGGTCAGTCCAGCGCGGCGCATATCGCGGTTTACAATTTTCGCCGCAAGGCTGATGTCGCGCAACAGACGCGAAAAGGCACCGGTCGAGTGCGGAAACGCGTCCTGCCGTTCGAGAATGAACTGCTCGAGGGTTTTGAATTCGCCAAGCTCGCCGTCGGGCGAGCCGTCGCCGGAGTAGGAGGAAGGGTGGCTTTGTGCGGTCATTGCGATCCCAGGTTCATTTAAAGGAAGTGACTGTGATCTACCTGCAACATACAAGAACTTGGAACCGGTTCCAAGACCCAGT
>PXSY01000059.1 GCA_003023125.1 Bacteroidetes bacterium QH_10_64_19 | reverse complement strand
CATTTCGTCGACTTCTCCGATCCGAACAACCCGTCCGAAGAGGCGCGCTACCGGGTGCCCGAGGCGGGCTCGCATAACTTCTGGGTGCGGGGCGACACGCTCTACGCGGCCTACTACAACGCCGGGCTGCGCGTGGTGGACCTCTCCGGCGACCTCAAGGGCAACCTCTATGAACAAGGCCGCGAGATTGCCCACTTCAAGCCGTACGACCCGAAGGGCCACATCCCCAACGCCGCCATGACCTGGGGCCCGCAGCCGTACAAGGGGCACATCTTCTTCGCGGACTGGAATTCGGGCCTTTGGGCGGTCAAGTTGACGAGTGACGAGTAACGAGTGAAGCGTGACGCGCGGATGGACGGACTCCACCCGCCAACCTACAACATTCCAACCCTTAACGCGAATTACGCCATGCGAATGCTCCGGACGCTGCTCCTTGCCTTCTTCCTTTTTGGTCTGGCAGCATCGCCGACCATTGCCCAACACTACTACGCCTACGTCGCGTCCGAGTCGGCCGACGAGGTGGCCCTGGTGCGGTTCAACGCGGAGAGCGAAGCAGCGACCGTCGAGGAGACCGTCCGCGTCGGCTACATCGCGCCGGAGACGGAAGGGGCCCACGGCATGACCGTGGCGCCGGATGGGGACCACTGGTTCGTGTCCATCGCCCACGGCAAGCCCTACGGCCGCGTGGCCAAGTACGAGACCGGCACGAACGCGAAGGTGGACACGGCCCACGTGGGCATGTTTCCGGCCACGATGGCGATCTCCGAGGCCACCGGTCTGCTCTACGTCGTGAACTTCAACCTGCACGGCCCCATGGAGCCGAGCACCGTGTCGGTCGTCGACCCGGCGGTGATGACGGAGGTGGACAAAATCGAGACGGGCATTATGCCGCACGGCTCTCGCTTCGCGCCGGACGGGCGCACGCACTACTCGGTCGGCATGATGGACGGGCACCTCTATGAGATCGACGCCGTCGAGGGCGAGGTCACCCGATCGCTCAAAACGGGCGACGGCACGCCGAAGCCCACCTGGGCCGATCCGCATCCGTCGGATCCCTTCGTCTACGTCCCCCACAACGGCGGCGATGAGGTCGTGGAGGTGCACCGCGAGAACTGGCGGATCACGCGCCGCTTCGAGACGGGGGAGGGCACGAAGCCCTACAACCTGGAAGTGTCGCCGGACGGCTCGACCCTCGTCGTCTCTTACAAAGGCACCGGCGAGACGGGCATTTGGAACCTGGAGTCGGGCGAAGAAGAGGCCCGTCTCTCCAACAGTCGTCCCGTGACGCACGGCGTCGTGATCTCGCCGGACAGCCGCTACGCCTTCGTCTCGGCGGAGGGCGTGGGCGGTGAGCCGGGGGCGGTGGACGTGTTCGATCTCCGGTCGAACGAGCGCGTCGCGTTGGTCGAGGTGGGACCGCAGGCGGGGGGCATCGCGTTCTGGAAGACGGAAGAGACGACCACCTCGGCTCGATGACCGACGCGCCCGGCACCTATGCACTTCTGCTCCGTGGCGAAAAGCAACAGGAGATCGAGGTCGGGGCTCTCGGGGCCATGACCGTCCGTTCCGGCGTGTACGTTTACGTCGGGAGCGCCTTCGGCCCCGGTGGGGTCCGGGCCCGCGTACGGCGCCACGTTCGGGGCGACGGCGCGCGCCACTGGCACGTCGACTACCTGCGCGCCGTCACGACGCCCGACGCGGTCTGGTACACGTACGACACTGGGCACCGCGAGTGCGCCTGGGCCTCGATCGTCCGATCGCTGCCCACTGCCACGGTGCCGCGTGCGGACTTTGGCGCGTCGGACTGTAACTGTCCGGCCCACCTCGTTCGTACTGAATCTGCCCCATCGCTCTCCGCCTTCCGGACGCGCCTCTACGAACAATATCCTGGTCACGAGACGGTGTCACGCCTTGAGCCGTAGCGTTTTAAGATCCATTGCAGGACCCGGTGAGAAGGGACGCTCCTGCTTCGAGATTGGCACATTTACGTTTCTCCCGTTCGGCCGCGAGGCGGTGTGGCGCGACGTGTTCACGGAGCAGGGGGACATCGGCACGAGCCCGCTCGGCACGCTGGGCAATGTGCTCTGGTTCGTGCTGTGCGGCTGGTGGCTCGCGCTGGGCCACCTCGCCACGGCGCTGCTTCTGTTCGTGACGATCATCGGCATCCCATTCGGCATCCAGCACGTTAAGCTCGCGGGCCTGACGCTCTCGCCCATCGGCCGGACTGTGGTGCGCGAGGAGGTGGCGGAGGCTGCCCGACGAGAACGACGCTAAGCGCGGCGGCCCGGACGACGGTCTTCCCGCCGGACGGTCGAGTGGAGGGGGAAGAGGTCATCCGCGTTCCGGTTCTCCGTTCCACCCGGAGTACGGAGCGTCTCATCGACCGGCTGGGCGAACGCATCCGGCAGAGGTACTCTCTGCCGCACCGACCCGCAGGCACGTGTGCCCACCCCGATGCCCGTCGGAGAAAAGACCGGCCGGACTCGGGGGGCTCGTAGATCCGCCAGTGCTTTGGATCCGGCGAGTGGCGGCATTAGAGGAGGCGCCTCCTGCCACGACGGAAGACGCGTCCGGTATCGTCTGAAGGTGCGGCCCGAGAAGAAAAGCGCCGAACCGTATCACACGCAGTTCAGGGGGGGCACCGGTGCCTCGGGCGTTTCCGGGTCGTCGATGTTGAGGAGCGGGTCGGGGGTGCTGCGAAGCGGCACGGAGACGTAGGCCAAACAGCCAACGGGGATGACCGCGCCATGGAATAGATGCTACAGAATGTGAATATGATGAAAACGAACGGGCCTCAACCCGCTTAGAACTGCAGTTAGGGGAGGTCTGAGTTGTAAGTACGTTAGGACCCAAATATGTTAATTCTTCAAGAACGTATCGGTCTCCTCAATGGATTGCTCCATGTTCTACCAGTACAATGGACACGCGAGATGGTCCTCTAGACACACGCGTTAAAGACATCGTTCAGTCCAAATCCACTCTGACGGGGAAGGGCGGCGCCCTCACGACGACCCCTACCGCCACGGTCTACGAGTGCATCGACCGCATGGTCGACCGCGACGTCGGCTCCATCGTGGTGATGGAGGGGGACGCCATCGCCGGCATCTTTACCGAGCGGGACTACATGCGCAACATCGCCCTGAAAGGCCGCTCTTCGGATGAGACGGAGGTCCGCGAGGTGATGACGAGCGACGTGGCGACGGTTAGCCCCGAGAAGCCACTGGCGGAGTGCCTACACCTCATGACGGAGCTCCGATGTCGCCACCTCCCGGTCGTTGATGAGGAGGACGACCTGGTTGGCATCGTCTCCATCGGAGACGGCGTGAAGGAGATTGTGGAGACGGCTCAGGCAGAGACCAGTCGGCTCCGCAGGTACGTCACCGGTTCGTATCCGGTCTGATCCCGGACCGATACACGGGGGACTCGTCACCGCGGGGGAGGCCGGAGAACTGCTCGGGCCAACTGCGAGCCCCCCAACGCTGGTCTGAGTCCGGGGGGAAGAGCCCGAGACGCTCAGTGCACCGTTCCGATTCCGGACGGAACGGGGAGCGAACATGCACGCACGCATTGCCGCCGTGTACTGGGCGGGAATTGTAGGAAACGGGAGGAGAGGGGACCGAGAATCTGTTGCGCTTATCAATGGAGGCGCCTGACCGCTACTTTCCCTGTGACGCACAGAGCCGCTGTGCGAAAGTGATTGCCGATAGGATACGCCTCCCCCCGTGTCCTCGTCCTCGACGGCCGCCGACCCGGACCGACTCTGTGCGCATATTCGCACGCTGGCGGGCGACTTGACCCCGCGCGACGCGGACCATCCCGAGCGCCTTGCCCCGGTGGCCGAGTACATCGAAGCCCAGCTCACGCCCCATTCGGAACGGCTGCCTGACCAGTCCTACGCAGTCGAGGGGACTACGGTGCGGAACGTCATCGCCCGCCTCGGGCCCGAGATCGGCGAGCGGATCATCGTCGGCGCGCACCACGACACGGCCGGCCCGTATCCCGGCGCCGACGACAACGCCAGCGGGGTCGCGGGACTCCTCGAGCTCGCGCGGCTGCTCGACGGAGTGACCCTGCCGTGCCCGGTCGACCTCGTGAGCTATCCGCTCGAAGAGCCGCCGTACTTCTACACGGACGAGATGGGCAGTGCCGTCCACGCCCAGGCGCTGAAGGAGCAGGGCGCGGCGGTGCGGGCGATGCTGGCGCTGGAGATGATTGGCTATAATCCGCGTGCTGAGGAGGGCAGATCTTGGGTCTGCCGTCGTCGGAGTTGCCAGGACAGAGTTGAATCGTCGAGGAACTGAAACTCGTGGGGAATGGTGTATCACGGTGAACGTGTGTAATACACGTAATAGACCGTCCCCACGCATACGTCGACCGTCACCCAAGAGGGACAGATCGTCATTCCCGCCCCGCTGCGTCGTAAGCTCGGGTTCGACCAGGGCACCAAGGTCGTGACTGTCGAGACCGACGACGGCGTAGAGGTGCGTCCTCTCGACGACCGCTACTTCGAGCGGTTTGCCGGGGTGCTCTCCGGAGAGGGGGACGCCCCGCAAGCGCTTCTCAATGCACGTCAAAAGGAGAAGGCCCGTGAACACGACCGTCCTCGATAGCTACGCGCTGCTCGCCTACTTCGAAAAAGAAGATGGCTGGGACACGGTGGCCCAGTTGCTGGCCAACGCCGCGGCGGATCGGTGCAAGCCCTGCGGCTGTGCAGTCAACTGGGGCGAGGTGCTGTACATCACCGAGTGCGCCTACGGAACCGAGAAGGCGGAAGAGGTGGAGGCCATCATGGAGACCCTCCCTATCGAATGGGTGGACGCCGATCGCGAACTGACCTGAGCGGCCGCTCGCTTCAAGGTGGACGGCGGTCTCGCTTACGCGGACTGCTTTGCCGCGGGGCTTGCGCGAAAGACGGAGGGCGAGGTCGTGACGGACGATCCGGAGTTCGAGGCCGTGTCCGATCAGGTAGACGTGCAGTGGTTGACGGCGGACTGAACAGGCGCGGAGCGCGCAGATCAGGCAAGGCGGGTTTCCTCGTTCAATTCCTCGTCGTCGAGGTCGAAAGGTGGCCCGTGACGTAATTTCCAAGGATGCATCGGGCCGTGATCCGCAACGCCCCCGCAACATCTTCGTCACAGGAAGTTACCCCCCCTTCCCACTGGGAAACGCCCGCCCGTCCCGATGGTGTAACTTTCTCTGTAGTCACCAGCGTTCCTGTCCTCACGCATCACGCTTCACGCAACACGAACCCCGGCAGGGCGCCTGCGGCAAGCATCCCCCTCACGAAAGCGGCCAGTCCCCTCGATGCCCGAGCACATCACCCTCCGCGGCGCGCGCGAAAACAACCTCCAGGCCATCGACCTCGACATTCCCCGCAACCGGCTCGTCGTCATCACCGGCGTGTCGGGGTCCGGCAAGTCGAGCCTCGCGTT
>PXSY01000058.1 GCA_003023125.1 Bacteroidetes bacterium QH_10_64_19 | reverse complement strand
TTCAAAACAAGCCCCCGTCGGGTTCTTTTGCGACAGGCTGCATCCCGGAGCTTCTTGACGCCTCTCCTCTCATGTTCACACGTTCTGCGACGGATCCCCGGGGGCGGTTCCAGACGGCACTGGGGGTCGTGATGGTGGTGGCGATAATGACGATTCTGTTTGCCGGGAACGGCATCCGCTCGGTCCATGCGTCCGATGAGACAAGCGGGAACCGAGCGGCGGCCGACACGACTGCCCCCATCGTCCGGAATGTCGACATCGAGGGCGTGCGTCATTTCTCAGAGGAGACGCTGAAGGCACGGATTCAGACCCGTCCCAATCGGCGTATTCTCGGCATTCCCGGACTCACGTGGTGGCGCTGGGTGTACCAGTTGGGCAGTGCCGACTGGATGTGGTCGCGCCTGGGGTCGGCGTTGCGGTCGGGGGGCGAGCCGCCGGCATACCTTGACTCTACGACGGTCACGGCGGATGTCGACCGGCTCGAACTGTTTTACCGCCAGCGTGGCTTTCGGGACGCATCGGTCTCGTACCGGGTTGAGTCTCTCCGGCAGACCGAGCGCGTCCGGGTGGTGTTTGAGGTGGAGCCGGGATCGGCCACGTACCTTCGTCGCATTCTGTATACGGGTCTCGATTCGCTGAAGCGGCCTCAGCAACGCCGTCTCGTTCAGGAGTCGGTGTTTGCCCCCTCGTCCGTCTCGCTCGGCGACACGCTCAAAATGGCGCTTCAGGACCAGCAGTATCGGGAGCCCACGCTGCTTGAGGAGCGTCGGCGGCTCCTCTCCTTCCTAAAAAACGAAGGCTATGCCGGGGTGAGCCGCGATTCCATTCAGGCGGTGGTGTATCGCGTGGCGCCCGACTCGTTTGACGTCTCTCTCCGTGTGCGCACTGGACCGCGATATCGGTTTGGGGATGTACAGTTCGAGATAACGGGGCCCGAGACGAGCCCGCCCCGGTTCGATACGCTCGACGTGCCGGTGGACACGAGCGGCGGCTACCGGCCTCGGGTCACGTCCCGTATCGGAGATGAGGACCATCTTGCGCCGGCCCTCCTGCGCCGAAGCCTTCAGTTTACGCCGGGCGAATACTACGACCAGGCGGCCGTGGAGGCGACGAAACGTCGGCTCGAAGACACGGGGGTCTTTTCGTTTACCAATCTGTCACCGGAGTTCGGAGAGGAGGCGGGGCCTGGAGGCGCCGGACCCCGCTACCTGCCCTTTCGCATCGAGGGGCGGGCGCAGCAGCGGCACCGCGTGCAGGCCGAAACGTTTGCGCTCCAGCGGGAGTCTGCGGGTGCGCCCAACGCCGGGCTGGGGCTGAATGAGTTCGGGGTCGGTCTCGGTGGGGTATATAGAAACGTCAACGCGCTCGGCGGGGGCGAGACGTTTCGACTTCGCACGTCGGGATCGGTGGCCACGGACCTCGACTCGACGCTCGTGAGCTCGTACCAGTTCGAGGGCAGCACGTCCCTCACGCTGCCGTACCTTATCCGCCCGTTTCGTCCGCTGGAGTGGCTCGATCTGACGAATGCCCGCACGCGCATCTCGCTGACGGCCCTTACAGCCCTGCGCAGTGGTCTGGGGCTACGGATTCGCAGTCGCGTGAATGCCCGTGTACGCCTGGAACTGGACCATACCCCGACAGCGTCCTCGCTGGTCGATGTCGTCGACTTGAGCGTCAGTGATCCGGATACGCTGGATGAGTTCAGCTCGAGATTTCTGGACCGGGTGTTTGGATCCGACCGGGGCAACGTGCAGGATCCTGTTCAGCGCCGGCAGATTCTGGAGGACTACACGCAGCCGCAAATCAATACGGCCGTCCGATATACGTTTCGATCGGCCACGGCCAATCCGCTACAGCGGCAGGACGGGCACATCTACGAGGTGTCCGGGGAGGTCGGCAATACGATTCCCCTTCTGTTCGACCGGTTTGTATTTGCCCCCGACACGCTGGATTATTTCCTGCCCAGCTTCTTTGGGAAGAGCGGGGGACTGAGTGGACGCCTGCTTTACCGGCCGTACGTTCGGGCGTCGGTCGACCTGCGACGGTACGAGCCGCTCGGGGAGGGCACGACCCTCGGGCTAAAACTATTCGGGGGGCTATCCCATCCGACGGCGCGCCCGACCGTCGTCCCGTTCGACCGCCGGTTCTTCGGTGGCGGGGCAAACAGCGTGCGGGGCTGGCGGCTCCGAGATTTGGGGCCTGGGGGCGCTCAGCTTCCCGACGAGACGACCACGTCGGTGGACGGGGGGCTGTCGAACATTCTGGGGGCGGACATCAAGCTCGAGTCGAGCCTGGAGCTCCGGACGACCCTTCTTCAGCAGTTCCTGGCCACCCGGTGGGTGGGGGCCACATTTCTCGACGCGGGCAACGTGTGGTTTGGGCCGCGCAACCGAGGGTTCGGGGCAGAGGGGCTCGACGAGGCGTCGGCGGCGGTAATGCAGCAAGCGATGTCCCAAACAGATGCACCGGACGGTCAGTTTAGGGGAATCGACTCTCTGCTCGACGTGGGGGTGGGAAGCGGCGTCGGGCTTCGGCTGGAGTGGCAGTACCTCGTCGTCCGTTTTGATCTCGCCTACCGCTTGCACGACCCCACGCCCCGGAACGACGACGTGTTTGGCGACGACTTCAGCGGGCCGCTCCTTCATTTCGGGATCGGGCAGGCCTTCTGAGGAAATGCATTCCACAGTGCAGCGGGGCACCGTGACCGGGGCATTCTCGTCCGGTTGGTATTGAAACCCGCTTGCGCTTGTCTCGGTGCGCCCAGGGCCCTCGTTCGCCCGCGAGCACATTCGCGTCCTGTCCCGAGTCCCGTCTCTCGCCTTGATGCTCCTCGGCCACTGCTCACTTTGATGTCTGTCTTTCGGTCGATTTTTCGGGCCGGAACCCGGCTCTACCGGCGTCTCTTTCGGCGTCGCCTCGACGCGCATACTCGAGACATTGCGGATCGGCTTCGGAGCGTTCCCGCCCTGAGTCATCTGTCCAACCGTGCCCTGTATGCGATGGCCGGCGTCACGCACCGTCGAACCTATCGGCGGGGCGAGGCCCTGTACTACGAGGGCGATCCGGGATTGGGCCTGTACATTGTGGAGTCGGGGCGCGTGCGCCTGATCGCGGACCGGGACCCGGATCGTTCCGACGAACTTCGAGTGCTCGAGAAAAACGATATGATCGGCGGGCTCTCACTGCTGGGAGACTTCCGTCGGCTGGAAACGGCCGAGACGGCCACGGAGGCACAGGTGCTGGGCTTCTTCCGGCCCGACCTAAAGAACGTCCGGCGGCGCAATCCGGAAGCGGGGACGGAGATCATTGCGGCCCTGGCCCGGCAACTGGCCGCCCAGCACGTGGAGCTCATCCGTCGCTACGAGGACCGGACCGATTCCCTGACGGCCCTACAGACCTATACGGAGGCGGCCGAGGCCGTGGAGCCCGACGCGCCGGTGGAGGTGTAGGGGTTTTATATTGCGCATTTCGTGTTGCGTAGAGTCAACCTACGCAGTACGGAGTACGCAGTCCCTGAGCCAGCGTCGCTCCTTTGTGTGGACGCGAGTTAGAAACTGTCGTCATTTTCAGAGGACGGCGGAGTTGAAACGCGCATCTGGGATCAGGCCGTTTGCCCTCTCCGTTGTTTTTGGTCGATCACGGCGCTTTCTACAATCTCGATCCTGCCAATGGGGCCCCTCGCTCGCCTCAACCATTTTTTCTGGCGCTACAAGTACCTGTTCATTCCGGGGCTGCTGTTCACCATGGTCTCGGCGGGGTTCCAAATCACCGTGCCGATGGTGGTGCGGCAGGCCGTGGATAGCATCCCCCGCTTCGTACGTCTGTACACGCTTTACGAAGGAACCCCGGCCCAGGCAGAGTTCTACGCATACTTCTTTGTTACCCTTCTCCTCTTCGCCGCGGTCATCGTGGCGCTTTCGGGGATCAGTGGGCTCTTTATGTTTTTGATGCGCCAGACCGTGGTGGTGGCCTCCCGGCACATCGAGTACGACATGCGCAACTCGCTCTATGATCACCTTCAGCAACTCTCGGCGGCGTTTTATCAGGAGTACGCGACGGGGGACGTAATCACGCGGGCCACCGACGACATTGAGAAGGTGCGGCGCTACATTGGCCCGGCCATCATGTACGTGACCCGCTCGATGGTGATGGTGCTGGTGGCGGCGTCCGTCATGTTCGTGATCTCCCCCACCCTCACGCTCTATGCGCTTGCGCCTCTGCCTCTGCTGGCAATCGCGGTCTTTTTCATGGCGCGCATGGTGCACGATCGCAGCGACCAGCTTCAGCAGCAGTATTCCACGCTCACGAGCCGCGTGCAGGAAGCTCTGTCGGGCATCCGCGTGCTGAAGGCATATACGCGAGAGGATGCTGAGGCAGAGGCCTTTGAGGACGAGAGTCAGGAGTACCGGGCGCGCAACCTCAATCTTGCCCTGGTCGAGTCTGCCTGGCGGCCGTCGTTTCTGCTGCTCGTGGGCGTCTCTACGGTGATCGTCGTCTGGATGGGGGGGCGGCTGGTGGCGGAGGGGGCAATCACCATCGGGAATATTGCCGAGTACATCATCTATATCAATATGATGACGTGGCCGGTCGCCTCGCTCGGCTTCGTGATCACGATGATTCAGCGGGCGTCGGCGTCGGTGGTGCGGTTGCAGCGCATCATGGACCGAGAGCCGGAGGTCGACGACGGCCCCGCGACGAACCCGGCGATTCAGTCTCTCGATGGACGCATTACGTTCCGCGACGTGTGGTTCCAGTACGAGGACGAAGACGAGCCGGCCCTGCGGGGCGTGAGTTTCGATCTTCCGGCCGATCAGACCCTCGCGGTGGTGGGGCGCACCGGCTCCGGCAAGAGTACGCTCGTCCGCATGATTCCGCGGATTCTGCAGCCGGACGCCGGGACGGTGGCCCTCGACGGATACGAGGTTGAGGCCATTCCGCTGGAGACGCTGCGGGGCCACATGGGCTACGTGCCGCAGGACGTGTTTCTCTTCAGCGACACGGTGGCCAACAACATTGCCTTCGGCGACCTGGACGCCGACCGGGACGAGATTCGACGGGCCGCTGCGGAGGCGGATCTCGTGGAGAACGTGCAGGACTTTCCCGACGGCTTCGATACGTACGTCGGCGAGCGGGGCATTACGCTGTCCGGCGGGCAGAAGCAGCGCACCTCGATTGCCCGGGCGCTAATCCGAGACCCGCGCATTCTGATTTTTGACGATGCGCTCTCGGCGGTGGACACGGCGACGGAGCGCAACATCCTGCACTCGCTGATTTGATTCTCGTGATGGAGCGGGGGGAGATCGCGCAGCGCGGCACCCACGACGAACTGGTAGAGGCGGAAGGACTCTACGCGGACCTCTACGAGAAGCAGTTGCTGCAGGAAGAGATTCAGGCGCTTTGATTAGTTGAAAGTCGCAGGTTGGCAAGTTGGAAGGTTGGACAGTTGACAGCTGTGCACCGCAGTAGGAGATGAAACCTTTCACTTTCAACCTTCCAACCTGTAACGCGCTAACATATGACCACCGACGTCATCCCCCTCGGCACGGCCTCGGCGCTGCCCACGGAGGACCGGCATCTCTCGTCGGTGGCCGTGGAGCGGAAGGGGCGCGTGCTGCTCTTCGACTGTGGGGAGGGGACGCAGTACCGACTGCTGCGTGCCGATCTCCCCCGGGTTCGCGTCGATGCCATCTTTGTGACGCACCTACACGGCGATCACTGCTACGGCCTGCCCGGCCTGCTGTCGACCCTCGCGCTGCAGCAGCGAGACGCCCCTGTGACGCTAGTCGTGCCGCCGGGCGGCCGCGCGATGCTGGAGGCCATTCCGGGCGGCGGCCCCGAGGAAGTGCCGTTTCCCCTGCGAATCCGTGAGATTGGCGACGACCTGACACGCGCAGTCGTGTACGAGACGGACGAGTTTACGGTGGAGGCGCGCCCGCTGGACCACCGCGGATTTGCGATGGGCTTCCGGCTTGAAGAGCGGGCCCGGCCCGGTCGGCTTCAGCCGGAGCGGGCGCGGGCACTGGGGGTGCCGAAGGGGCCGGCGTTCGGGCGTCTGCAGGACGGCACGCCGGTGACGGTGGCGGACGGGACGACGGTGCAGCCCGAGCAGGTGCTGGGGCCGCCGCGGCCGGGCATTTCGTTCGCGTACGTTACCGACACGCGGCCCTGCGACGGTGGGCGCGCCCTTGCCGCCGACGTGGACCTGCTCTACCACGATGCCACCTTTGCGGACGACCACCAGGACCGGGCGGAGACGACGGGCCACGCGACGGCCCGGCAGGCGGCGACGGTGGCGCGGGATGCGGATGCCGAGCGTCTTCTTCTGGGGCACCTGAGCGCACGCTATCCCGATCCGACGCCGCTGGTG
>PXSY01000057.1 GCA_003023125.1 Bacteroidetes bacterium QH_10_64_19 | reverse complement strand
GCCGTGGCTCGTCCGATCCCACCCACGCGTATGGAACGGGGCCTGGGGATAGATGCTGTTTCAGGTGGGGCGACCCAGCTGAATGCATGATGCCTGGCTAGTCTTGGCGCCGGTACCAGGCGATCAGCATGCCGGTGAGGAGGCCGGCGAGGAGTCCGAGGAGGATGTAGCTGAACATAGGGGGAATGTGTTATACGGATTTCAGTGGAAAAGGTCGGCAGGACCAGTAAGGTCTGCCCCTTTCGGGCACGTTGGGACGCCACGCGTTGCAACGTTAAAACGTTGAACGTTATAGGGTTGTGGGAAATAAGTCACACCTCGTCTTTCGACTTCGGTTCATTTTTGAGCCGGCGCGCTGAAGTCAAAATGGCATGACGACCACCCTCATCACATCGCCCTCTAAGGCCGCGGCGCGTCTACGTGACGGGGGGCTCGTGGCCTTCCCGACCGAAACGGTCTACGGGCTCGGGGCCGATGCCTTTCAGCCCGATGCCGTCCGCCGCATCTTTGAGGCGAAGGGACGCCCCAGGGAAAATCCGTTGATTGTGCACGTCCGTCGGCGAGACCAGATAAGTCGGGTGGCGGTGATGGTGCCGTCCGCGGCGCAGCGGCTGATGGATCGGTTCATGCCCGGCCCGCTCACTGTCATTCTGCCCAAACACCCCGAACTGCCGTCGGTCGTGACGGCCGGTCTGGAGACGGTCGGCGTCCGGATGCCACGATTGCCGCGGGCGCAGGCGTTCCTGGAGGCCTGTGACACGCCTGTCCCCGCGCCCTCTGCGAATCGGTCGGGGCGGCCCAGCCCCACGAGTTGGACCGCCGTGCAGCAGGACCTGGGGGGGCGAATCGACTGCATTTTGAAGGGCGGGCGCACCGAGGCCGGGGTCGAATCGACGGTCGTCGACTGCACCACGGATCCCGTCAAGGTGCTGCGGCCGGGAGCCATCCCTATCGAGGCGCTACGGGACGCTCTGGGGACCGTGCAGGGGGCATCGAATGGAGACGAAGAGGCGCTCCGCAGTCCCGGGACCCGCCATCGTCACTATGCTCCGTCCGCCCAGGTTTGTCTCGTCGAGGAGCCGTCGGGAGCGGTGCCCGATCCGAGCCACGCCTACATCGGACTGACGTCGCCGCCGGGGGCCGAGCGGTTTGGAAAGGTTCATCGGGCAGACGACCTGGAGGCGTACGCCCACGATTTGTTTCATGTATTCCGGGCGTGCGACGAGCAGAAGATCGCGGTGATCTACGCGCAGACTGTGCCCTCGACCGGGCTCGGTCGTGCCCTCAACGATCGATTGCGGCGCGCGGCGGCGGGGTGAGGTATGTCTGGAAGTGTGGAAGTTTGGAGGGATGGACGCG
>PXSY01000056.1:2280-7753 GCA_003023125.1 Bacteroidetes bacterium QH_10_64_19 | reverse complement strand
CTGCAGCTCTTCGAGGCCCGTCTCGACCTCTGTGGGCGCGTCGCGGGTAAACCGATCCAGCTTCACGTACCCGAACTGCTCCTCGTCCCCAATCCGCCCCCGGTACGTCACGTCCGGCGGATCCACCTGCTCGCGGGTGAGCGTGAAGGTGAGAGGGTCCGAGGTGCCCTGCCGCTCCACCGTGATGCGGACCGTGGTGCCCGGCTCTCCGCGGAGAAGCGTCTCCACGTCCGCGGGCGACAGATCATCGGTGGGCTGTCCCGCCACTTTCCTAAGCACGTCGCCCGGCCGGATGCCTCGCTCGGTCCCGCTGACGCCCGCGACGGGAGACACGACGGTAATCTTGCCTCCACGTCGCCCGATCTCCAGCCCCACCCCTCCGTACTGCCCCTCCGTAATCATATCGAGCCGCGCATTTTCCGACTCGTCGACGAAGACGGTGTACGGATCCAACTCCTCCAGCATGGCGTCCACACCCACTTCCATGAGATGCGTCGGGTCCACCCGCTCGACGTAGCCGGTCACTACCTCCTCGTAGACCGCCCCGAAGATGCGGAGGCTCTTGCGCAGCTCGAAGAGATCGTCGTCGGGCATCGAGAACCCCACCACAACCCCGAGTCCCATCGAGGCCCCAAGGGCCAAGCCCAGAAGGGTCGTTTTCGTGCGTGTGGTAGACATGCTCACTCCAGTCGGTACTGGTGTGGGAAAAGAGACTCTTTAAGGCGCCCTGCAGACGGGCTCCTGGCCGGAAATATCGCTCGAACCTCACTCTGCAGGAACGCACTCGGCCGTGTCGACTAGAGGCTCATCAGAGACAGCACGTGGCTTGGAGCATTTGCCGTCTATTCGTTCGCCATCCCAAGCTCTTCCGCCCGTGTTCGGGCCACCCACTTGGCCACGTAGATCGATAGCTCGTATAGGCCCAGCAGCGGCACGGCGACGAGGATCTGCGAGATCGGGTCGGGGGGCGTCAAGAACGCGGCCACGCCCAGCACCACGATGAGGGCGTACTTTCGGTAGGTCCGCATTGCCTCTGGGGTCAGGATGCCCACCTTTGCCAGGAAGTACACGACCACGGGCAGCTCAAAGAGCAGTCCGGTCCCCATGGTCCAGAACGTCACCATGCTGAAGTAGGTGATAATGTCGAACTGGTTGACGATCTGCTCCGACAGCGTGTACTGGGCGAAAAACTGGAGCGCGAGAGGCGTAAGGATGAGGTACCCGAAGGCCGCCCCGAGCAGAAAGAAGAAGGTGGCAAACACCGCCGAGAAGCGCATCCCTTTCTTCTCGTTGGGGTAGAGGGCCGGCTCAATGAATCGCCAGAGGTAAAACACGACGACCGGCGAGCCAGCGATGAGGCCCACCACGATGATGGTCCCGACGTCCGCAAAAAACTGCCCCGTGATCGTCCGATTCAGCAGCGTCAGGCCCTCCGGCTCCAGGGCCAGCACGTCGTACATGAAAAAGTCCGGCCGCGTCGGCCCGATGAGGACGCGGTCTACGATCCACCGGCTGAAGGTCGCGCAGACGATAACGGCAATAAGAACGCCGGACCCGGCTTTGATGAGGGTCCACCGCAGTTCCTCCAGGTGCGCGAGAAACGGCATCACGCCGCGCTCATCGGGCGGAGGGTCGTTGCTCGGGGCCCCGTCGCCCTGCACACCGGGCGGGGTTTCGGTCTGTGAAGAGGGCACCTCGGGCATACAACTGCGACTATGATGCGGGGGGACAAAATCGACTGCTATGAATCTTGGCGATGCGCTCGCCCTCAGCGTCCCGTGGCGAGTGCTCGCGTTCTACAAAGAACGACCAGACAGGCATACCCCCCAGTCCCAGGCGTCCTACACGCCGTCTCTCCCAAGACGCTCAACCCATGACGCCTAACCCACAACGCCCAACACTCACACGCTATCCGAACCGCTGCTCGTCCCCTCCTGCAGATTGAGATCGAGCAGCGAATCCACCCACAGCCCCTCGGCCTCAATTCGGGCCTGCCCGCTGCTCCAGGTAAAGTTAAACAGCGTCAGGAGGCCCTCGACCGTAAAGTCGGCCCCGCGCAGGAGGGTCAGGGCTTCGGAGGCACTGCGCCCGCTGTTGATGATGTCGTCGACCATGACGACCGGTTCGTCGGGATCGATGGGCCCCTCCACGAGCCGGCGGCGCCCATGCTCTTTCCGCGCCTCGCGCACGAGCCCGCCCTTGAACCCGTCGCCGTCATCGACGGAGAGCACGCTGCACACGAGCGGATGAGCGCCAAAGCCGTAACCCACGATCTGGAACGCGCCCCGTTCGCGGAGCCGTTCGGCAAGCACCATCCCCACCTCCGTAAACAGATCCCCGTCCAGGGTCGGCACGCGCGTGTCTAGGAGCCACCCGATGGGCTGCCCCCTCGGATCCGTAATCAGTTCGTCCTCCCGGCGCACGAGGGCCTCTTCGTACAGACGACGACCAATCTCGATGAGCTCGGCCCGAGAGGAAGCACTAAACGTACCGCGATCCATGGACGGCATGGGATCCCACGAAGGTCAACGGTGAATGGAGTGATGCGAGGCGGCGCCGGGACGCAAAATACTGAGTTGTGAACCGCCCGACGCGCAGATGCGTTCCTTTCTACGCCACGGCAAAGTCGTAGAGCGGAAATTCGTCGCACAGGGCGTTTACCTCCTGCTCGACCACGTCCTGGATCTCTTCGTTGTCCGGATCCCGGAGCACCTGGTCGATAAGCTCGGCCACCCGGACAAACTCGTCCGTGCCGAAGCCGCGCGTGGTCATGGCGGGCGTGCCGAGGCGAAGCCCACTCGTCACGAAGGGACTCTTGTCGTCGAACGGCACCATGTTCTTGTTGGCCGTGATGCCGGCCGCTTCGAGTGCCGTCTCGGCCTCCTTGCCGGTAAGCCCCTTGTTGCGCAGGTCGATGAGAAGGAGGTGGTTGTCCGTCCCGCCGGACACAAGATCGTACCCGCGCTCCTTGAGTTCAGCCCCCATCGCCTGTGCGTTCTCAACGATCTGCTGTGAGTAGTCGCGGAAGTCCGGCCGAAGGGCTTCCTTGAACGCGACGGCCTTCGCGGCAATGACGTGCATCAGCGGCCCGCCCTGCGTGCCGGGAAAGACGGCCGAGTCGAGCAGCTCGCTCATCATTTTGGTCCGACCGCTCTTCCGGGCCGTCTTGCCCATCGGATTCTCGTAGTCCTCCCCGACCAGAATCATTCCACCGCGGGGGCCGCGGAGCGTCTTGTGGGTCGTGGTGGTCACCACGTGGGTGTGAGGCATGGGGTCGTTGAGTACGCCGCCCGCGATAAGGCCTGCCGTGTGGGCCATGTCCATCCACAGGTAGGCGCCTACCTCATCGGCAATGTCGCGGAACGCCTCGTAATCGAAGTCCCGCGGATACGCGCTCGCCCCAATCGAGATCATTTTGGGCTGTACCTCCTTGGCCCGATCGCGCACCTTGTTCATGTCGATGCGTCCCGTGTCCTTTTCCACGCCGTAGTACTCGGCGTCGTAGAGAATGCCGGAGAAGTTGACGGGCGATCCGTGGGTGAGGTGACCGCCGTGGGACAGGTCGAGCCCCAAGAAGGTATCGCCGGGCTCCAAGAAGGTGAGGTAGACGGCCGTGTTGGCCTGCGCACCGGCGTGCGGCTGGACGTTCACCCAGTCGCAGTCGTAGAGCTCCTTCGCCCGGTCGCGGGCCAGTTCCTCGGCCTGATCGACGTATTTGCAGCCGCCGTAATACCGCTTGCCCGGCAGCCCTTCGGCATATTTGTTCGTCAGGGCCGTGCCCATCGCCTCCAGGACGGCCCGGGAGGCGAAGTTTTCAGAGGCAATCAGCTCCAGGCCCTCGTTCTGGCGCTGCACCTCGTTCTGGATGACGTCGTAGATTTCAGGATCCTGGTTGCGGAGTGCGCTCATTAGAGAGGGGTCGGTTGCGAAAAACAAAGGCTAATAATCGGTTGGGCAGCGTTCTCCAAAGTAGTGCTGCGCGGCGAGAAGGTGAAACGAGCAAGTGTGGACGGGTGGAAGTGTGGAGGCAAAAACGCGTCTGCCTTCATGCATCCGTCCTTCCATACCTCCAGCCCTCCATACCTCCACACCTAATGCGTCATCGCGTAGGTGAGAATGTTCGTGCCCATTCGCAGGGCCGCCCGGCGTTTTTCCGGGGGGTTGTCGTGCACCGAGGCCGGGTCCCACCCGTCCCCCAGGTCGGTCTCGACGGTATAGAACACCATCAGGCGCCCATTTTCGTCAAAATAGCCGTAGCCCTTCGGGGTCTTCCCATCATGCTCGTGGATTTTCGGGAGCCCGTCCGAGAAGTCGTAAGGAACGTTGTAAATGGAATGATCGAAGGGCACCTCCACGAGCTTCTTTTCCGGAAAGACCTTCTCCAGCTCCGGGCGAATGTGCTCGTCAAGGCCGTAGTTGTCGTCAATGTGCAGGAAGCCCCCCTGCAGAAGGTACCGCCGCAGCCGCTCGGCCTCGGCGGCGGAAAGCGTTATGTTGCCGTGCCCTGTGAGGTACAGGTACGGGAAGGTAAACAGCTTGTCGGTGGTCAACTCCACCACCTCTTCTCGTGGCGGCAGATCGAGGAGCGTATGCTGCTGCGCGAAGGCAAAGAGCTGCGACAGCGACTTCTCGTCACTGTACCAGTCGCCACCCCCGCTATACTGGACCCGCGCCACCGAGACCGAGGACGCCTCTTGCGCCCATCCCTCCGGGCCCCCAACCCCGAGGCCCAGGAATCCGATCAGCAGGAACGCACAAATGCAGCGCGTAGGAGGTAGTGTCATAAGCATCTGTCGCTGAAGCAACCTCGAAGAGTGCCACAGAAATGAACCTGCGTCCGTCGCTCTGGTTCGATGCCGTTCCAGAACCACTGCCCCGTCTCCCCGTTCGACTCGTTCGCGTTTTTCCTGACCTGTTCTCCGTGTGTCCATGGGCAAGTTCACGAAAGCTCTGCTCCTCTCCGCCGCCGCCACCGGCGTTGCAGCCCTCCTCCTCGACCAGCTCGACCTCGACGCGGCCCGGCCGGACCCGAACGATGGATTTCCGGGGCCGAACCCGGACGACATTGCCGAAGAGGACGTGGCAATGCTGCTGAATGAGCTTAGCTCACAGCTTTAGCACGGTCCCATCGACCCTGAGCCCCTCGACCTGCTCACTGAGTTACGCAAACGTTCGCAACGAATGCTGCTGTGTCTGAGCCCGAATGTTAGGCGAGTGCAGAAGAAAAACGCCCACACACCCATACTTCCATACTCGCTCCCTACACGTTCGAGCAGACCCGAACGCAGGAAGCGAGGACTCTGCACCAACCTCCTCACGCATCGGTAACCGGTCCCACCCATCATGTCGTCTTACCGGGAATGTCCCGCGTGTGCCCTCGAATTCGAAGACACCGGCGATGTAGAACGGTGCCCATACTGCGACTACGAGTTTCCACAGCGCAGCACGAGCGTCCGATGGGTCGCATGGCTCC